>JBILHV010000197.1:0-4136 GCA_044350305.1 Burkholderiaceae bacterium | reverse complement strand
AGTTGGTGGGCCGCCGCTTGTGCTCTATCTGTTGTCGGATAAGTCCCTCTCACCGGTTGTGATCCGATCGTTTTTTATGATGTTTTTTGCGATCAGTCAAATATGTACGATGACGTATTTCGCCTATCAGGATCTGCTTAACGCGACACAAATGCTGTATTCCGTATCGTTTATTCCGATCTACGTGGCATCGACGTTTTTAGGTACTTATTTGTTTCATAAGGCACTTAAAACGCGTGCCGATCTGATCAAAAAATTCTCGCTTTGGTTCCTGCTGGTTGTCGGGGCGGTCACGTTAGTAATGTGATGGGGCATAATTTGGGCATTATGACGCACAAGATTCTGTTACTCGGTGCCAATGGCCAAGTTGGCTATGCCCTGCAGACCACACTCAAGCCTTTGGGTGAGGTGGTGTGTTGCACCCGTGCTGAGCTCGATTTATCCACGTTAGCGTCACAGCCCGGTTCGCTTGATGAGTTGGTGCAGCGGGTCAAACCCACCATTATCGTCAATGCTTCAGCCTATACGGCCGTCGACCGCGCGGAGGCTGAGCCGGAAATAGCGGCGTTGCTGAACGCCCAGGTCCCCGGTATGCTGGGTGCAGCGGCGCAAAAGCTCGGCGCTTGTGTCGTGCATTTTTCGACGGACTATGTGTTTGACGGCACAAAAGCGGGCGCCTATCCGGAATTCGATCAGACCAACCCGTTGTCCGTGTATGGCCGCAGCAAGCTTGAAGGTGAGCGCGCACTTGCACAGGCATGTCCACACCACTTAATTTTCCGGACAAGCTGGGTGGTCGGTGCGCACGGCGGAAATTTTCTGAAGACCATGCTGAAGTTCGCACAAGAGCGCGAAGCGTTACGCATCGTGTCGGATCAGCAGGGAGCGCCAACCTCAGCTAATTTGTTGGCACAAACGACCGCAGATATCTTGCGCGTGATGGCAGGACAGCCCGCAACCGACCCGCGTTGGGGAGTCTATAACTTGGTTGCTGCAGGCCAGACCAACTGGCACGCGTACGCAAGTTATGTGATCGCACAGGCCCGTACGCTAGGCTGGCCGATCAAAATCAAAGATGACGCGATCACGCCAATTCTGACTGCGGAATACCCAGTCGCGGCCACCCGGCCACTGAACTCGGTATTGGATACGTCCAAGATCCGGCAAACGTTTGGTGTGAACTTGCCCGACTGGCGTGTGGGTGTCGATGAGGTGTTGCAGACATTAAGCAGGTTGCGATGAACATATGCGCATTCTTTTAGTCCGAACTTCCTCGCTTGGCGATCTGGTGCATATGTTGCCGGCCGTGTCCGACATCGCAAAACATCTACCCGGCGCGCAAATCGACTGGTTGGCCGAAGAGTCGTTTGCACAAATCCCCGCTTGGCATTCTGCGGTGCACGAGGTGATCCCCGTGGCGCATCGCCGCTGGCGGCGGGCGTGGTTTTCTGCGGAAGTGCGCGCCGCGCGGCGTGCGTTACAACAAAAGCTCCGTGACCGTCGTTACGACATCGTGTTGGATATGCAAGCGCTTCTGAAATCAGCCTGGCTGGTGCGCATGTCCCAAGGCGTGAAGCATGGGTTGGATTTCCGCTCGGCGCGCGAGCCCTTAGCCTCGCTTTTTTATGACGTGCGCCATCGCGTGGAGTTCTGGCAACCGGCGGTCACACGACAGCGTAAGTTGGCTGCGGAAACCTTTGGCTACAACTGTGAGGGCGCGCCAGACTTTGGCTTGCAGGCGTTCGAGGAAATGGGGGCCTTGATGCGAGAAACGCAATCACCCTATGCGGTGATCATGCCGTCTGCGAGTCGCGACGATAAATTATGGCCCACCGAAGATTGGCATGCGGTGTTTGATGCGCTGACACAGCGCGGCCTGGAATTAAAGTTGCTTGCTGGCAATCCCACCGAGTCGGCACGTGCGCAGGCCTTGATTGCTGGACGTGACACTGCCACCGTATTGCCACGCTTGGGGTTGCAGGAGATTGCGCCGGTACTGGCTGCTGCACAGTTGATGGTTGGACTAGATAGTGGGTTGACACATTTGTCTGCCGCCCTGGGCCGCCCAACGATTGGTATCTATAAAGCTTCGACGCCAGTGCGTACGCCTTTGGTGGGCTCTGCTTTTACGGCGAGCGTGGGTGATCGTGGCAAAGCCCCTGATCAGCATGCCGTTTTGGCTGCACTAAAACAGGCGCTAGGCTAGTATTCACCCTATGGCTCAACAAGCGTACACCCTGCTGCTTAGAATCTTCTCGCCCTTTATTTGGGCGTGGATGGCTTGGCGCGGCCATAAGGCGGGTGGTGTTTGGCAGATATTTTGCGCGGAGCGCTTCGGCTCCTATCCCCTACGTTGGGATGGTGAAGCGCCCGTCTGGATCCACGCAGTCAGTCTGGGCGAAACGCGCGCATCACAAAGCCTGATCACGTTGTTGCTTTCGCAAGGTAATCGCATTGTGTTGACGCATACGACACCCACGGGTCGGGCAGAGGGTGCGCGTTTGTTTGCGGCAGAAATCGCGTCGGGTCAGTTGCGCCAGCAGTGGTTGCCGTATGACTTTCCGGGGGCGACTCGTAAATTTTTTGCACACTACCGCCCACGCCTGGCGATTCTGATTGAACGTGAAGTCTGGCCCAATCTGATCGAGCAAGCGCGCTTGGCTGATGTGCCAGTGGTGTTGGCGAGTGCGCGTTTTTCTGAGCGTGCACAGGGACATGTTCGCCGTATCGATCAATTGTTTATTAGTTTGATGCGCGATGCGTATGCCAGCATCGACTTGGCCTTGGCGCAGACGGAAGACGATGCCCGTCGCCTCTATGAGATTGGCGCACCGAACGTGCAAGTGGTGGGTAACGTCAAGTTTGATGTGCAGCTGCCGGTGGTCGCTATCGAAGCAGGCCGCGGTTGGCGCGAGCGTTTGGGTCGTCCGATTATTGCCATTGCCAGCACGCGTGAGGGTGAGGATGCGATGTTTGTCCCGGCGATTCAGCAGCGGCTGTTACACAAGGACTCGGTGATTACCGATTATCACGTGCAGCTTGATCCAGTCGAGATGCCAGCCACAGCACCTTTGTTTTTGTTGATCCCCCGTCATCCCCAGCGCTTTGATGAGGCGGCAAGCTTGTTAGAGGCCGCACGCGTTAAATACGTGCGGTGGTCCACCATTCGTCATAACGTCGATGCACCACATGAGCTCGCGCACGTTGAAGTCGTGTTGTGTGACACAATCGGTGAAATGCCGTTTTTCTACGCGGCGAGTGATGTCGCGATTGTGGCGGGCAGCTTTGCACCGCACGGCGGACAAAACTTGATTGAAGCGTGTGCGCTTGGCACGCCTGTCATCGTAGGACCCTTCACGCGTAACTTTGCGGATGCGGTCGACGGTGCCGTGGCGGTTGGCGCCGCCATTCAAATTGTGAGTTCTGAGTTAGTAGACCCCGCACAACGTGCGGTGGCTACAGCGGTGAGCTGGCTGCAAGAGCCAGAAGCCGTGGCAAATCGTGGTCGTTTAGGCCGTGATTGGGTCGCACAACACACCGGTGCGACACAGCGTATCGTGCAGCAGATCAACGAGTTTGAAGCTGCCCGGGACCGATCTTCACGGCATCCGCGTTAAGCGGCGCAGCAATATTCGCCGCTGGCGTGCGACCCTTCTGCGCACGTGGCGTACCAAACCAGCCTTGCCCGACTGCAAATAAACCAAGGTTGATGATTACCAAGATGATGAATAGCGTTCTCATGCACGCAATGTAATGAGAATAGGTGAGTTTCGTCAACCAGACTTTGTTCACTTCCAGCTTAGGTTCAGTTTTTTGCGCGAATTGGCACAGTCTCTCAAATAGAGATTGATGAGGCTTTGATAAGGGATACCTACATCGTCCGATATCGATTTGAAGTAAGCAATTGAGTCCTCGTCAAGTCGAATGGTGATAGATTTCTTCAGCTGCGCGGCATATGGATTTTTGCGGGCCTTAGAAAAATCATATTCTTTACGCATAAGTCACCTCTCATAAGCTTTTGATTCTTGGATCGTTTTGTCCTATCAGCCGTTGCATTTTGTCCCAATTTAGGGCGGCATTAAAGAAAAGTTGGGCGCGATTATTTACCAAAAAGGTAATAAAAGTTATGCTTTGTA
>JBILHV010000196.1:0-4174 GCA_044350305.1 Burkholderiaceae bacterium | reverse complement strand
TTAATTTCACATTTCTTCCAGTTCTTTAGTGCAAATCCACTATCAGTTGGATACCTAGAGTCGCCACCCACAAAATATGATAGTGCGCCCTCCTTAGTAAGACGAAAAGTATCCTTTCCACTAGTTAAGGTAGGATTAAATAAAACAGGCCCAAGTTGATAGGCGTATGCTGCATCAATTACTTTCTCAGCTAAGGCCTTCGCAGCTGCCTGACTTTTCTTACCCTCCTCGCTAATATTTACAAGTGCAGTACACCATGCCTTTTGTGCAGCTAAAACCTCAACCTCTGAGATCGCACGATTGAGAAAAGAAGTCTGTGCGACCGCCACTGCTGGTAAGAAGGCGCCCACTATAGAAATGGATAGACAGAAATTTCTGGTAAGTAGCATTTTTTATTTTTCCTTATGATTGGTTATAGAGAAAATACAAGATATCTGTATTTTTCTTAGTAGGTGCCAAAATTATTAGATTTTTAGCTTTGGCTAGCAAAACATACAACACTTAATTTTTTTAGTGGGAGTTTCCCCTATAACTAACTACAGATGCCATAGCTCACTCTGTACAATTCTTAGGTTTCGTACTTATCGTCTTCGTTTAGAGACGACATCCTAGGACTCTGGTCGATTTAGCCCTCGGCCGCCATCTGAAACTGCCCCCCCCTTACGCTCGTGCTCGCATACCGAACACCTGGTTTACAGGTTGGCGACGTCCTTTTGATCGGACGAAATCTCGCGCGTCTAGTTACCGAACAGTTAATTTCAAATATCGTGTAGAACGGCGGAACTGCCCGCCAATGCTCATCAGGTAAAATCCTGAAAAAACTACCAAGGTAAGTACTTTATTTTTCTGGCCTAGCGCCTATCCCACAACGCGCAAGTCACGGCGCTTGGAGCGAAAAATGGGTTCGTGATGGGATCACATCATGGATAAGCCCCGCGTTCCGAACCCGCGCATTGAAGGTTACATCTGGCGCCATGCCCAAGATGAAATGCGCGCGCTTTTGTTATTCGTGCGACACCAGTGGTATGTCATTTTCTTCCTGGTGCTTGCCATTGGTTTAATGGTTCATCAGCTTAAACCTTTTCCTCCTGCCAGCATCCGCATGGCAACCGGCCAGCCCGGCTCCACCCAGAATGTACTGGGAAAGCAATATCAGGAGCGCTTTGCCAGCGCGGGGGTTGCGATTGATCTTGTCTCCTCAAAGGGTACTAAAGACAGCTTGGCGCTTTTAACGGCAGGCAAGGTCGATGTTGCCTTATCCCTAGGGGGGCTCGAGATCGATAGAGCCTCTGGAGTGGTATCTTTGGGTAGCGTTGGATATCAGCCTCTCTGGCTTTTTCACACCGGCGCTGACTTCACCGGCGATGATCTTTTTGAGTATCTGCGTGACAAACGGGTTTATGTGGGGGTTGTAGGAAGTGGTACTCGGGTCGTGGTGGATGCGCTATTTAAAGAGGCCGGCCATGCAGCCCAGTCCATCTTTAAAGAAGAGTCCAGCATGCTGGCAAAAGACAGTGTCGATGCGTTGTTATCGGGAAAGCTTGATGCCGTTTTTATGGTTGCCGGGCATGATTCGGGACTTGCACAGGCGCTTTTTACGAACCCTAGCGTCAAGATTTTGAGTTTCCCGATTGCTGATGCGCTTGCCCGGCGCATCAGCCATATCGAAACGGTGAGCATTCCTCGCGGGGCGATCTCGTTAAGCCCCGTGCGACCAAAGTCCGATATCAAAATGGTAGCAACCACCACTACGCTGCTTGTCCGCGCAGATCTTCACCATGCAATTCAGAATCTTTTTCTCACGACGAGCGAAGATATTTACAACTCGGGGCTTGTTTTCTTTGATCGTCCCGGCGGATTTCCAGCCTTTACGGACAAGACCACTCCTCGAAGCGAGGTGGCCGAAAAGTATTACCTGCGTGGTGGTGCACCGTTTTTTAGCGAGTACGTGCCTTACTGGCTTGCGAGCTTTATTGATCTGGCGTGGTTTAGCCTGTTAGCCTTATTTTTAGTGATCTATCCCATATTCCGTATGTTGCCGGCCTACCGTAAATATATTTTTGATGTTTTGGCAACCCAGCTTTATTTCGAGATCTATCATATTGACCAGGATCTGTATCGGGCGCACTCGGCCGATGCGCTTGCCGCTCTTCGGCCCAAAATCGCTGCGCTTAGTCATAAAGTTCAAACGGTCTGGACGCCTATGGGAACAAAAGAATCCTACAACTTTCTAGTCGCCGCCCTTGCGCGGCTGATTCGGCGGGTGAACGAGCGATTTGTGAAGATGGGCTTGGAAAAGATCGAATCCGCCCCGGGCCACCACTGAAATTTTAGAAACCCTAGCGTTCGCGCTAAAGTTTTGAATTTTCGACTTGTTAACTTAGATGATGAGGTTCGTTTTTACATGAATTCGTTAACGGCTTAAACTTTTGTCAACCCGCATAAGAAGTATGATCGATGACTCTACTCGACTAGCCACGGAGTCCTTTATGTTGAAAAAAATAAACTACCTCATTTGCCCTTTGATATCGTGTTTTATTGGGTTATCTCAGGCTCAGGCCTGCACCTCGATGGTCTTGACGGGCAACGATGACGGTCGCGTCTATGGCAGAACCATGGAATTTGGGATTCCGCTCAAATCTGCAATATTGAAAACTCCACGTGGCTATGCCTTTCAAGGAGTAGGCATTGATGGCATACCTGGTTCGGGCAAAAATTGGGTCGCCAAATATGCGGCCGTTGGTACGAACGCCTTTGGATTGCCCCTTTATGTAGATGGGATGAATGAAGCGGGTCTTGCAGGTGGATTATTAAATGCCCCCAATACGGCGCAGTATCAAACCCCCACTCAAGCGCAGTCATCTAACAGCATCGCGCCCCAGCAACTCCTGTTGTTTGCATTAACTAATTTTGCAACCGTTCAAGAGGTTAAAGAGGCACTGCCAAAGATGTTCGTGAACAGTGCACCGCTAAAAGAATGGGGTGGTGTTGCCAAAGCGAGAATGACCTTGCATGATTCGCAGGGCAAAAGTTTGGTGGTTGAGTATCTTGACGGCAAGCTGGTCATGACCGACAACACGATTGGCACAATGACCAATGATCCAGCTTTTTCTTGGCATCTTCAAAATATTGGTAACTACGCTAATTTGTCCGGTACGGATAAAGCTCCCCTCACAGTTAAGGGGCAAAAATTTTTGGCCGCTAGCTCCGGAAATGGCATGCATGGGTTGCCCGGTAGTTTCTTGAGCCCTGATCGCTTTGTTCGGGTGTCTCAGTTTGTCGTCAACACACCTGCTGCCAGCACTGCCATTCAAGAAAGCAGAGCCTGGCACATCATGAATAATTTTGACATACCGTATGGAGCAATACACCTGGACAGCTCTAGTGGTTATGGTGGCGGCGTAAATTCGTATGAGTTTACAGAGTGGGTTGTCGTCGCCAATTTAAAATCGAAAAGCTATAGCGTCCGTTCCTTTGAAAATCCAGGAATCCAAAAGATCGGCTTTTCAGATTGGGATTTAAATGGAAAGTCTCTGCAATCAATCGCGCTACTAAAGTAAGTCTCTTCAGTGCGGGAAATAGAAATTAACCACCTACGGGTGGTTTTCTCATTTAATCAAAGTGGATGATTGAGGTGGCCAGTTTTTACATAGATGAGTGCGCCCTCTGATTTGGTGAAGGGTGCGTGCTTGCTATATCGAGGGCTTCTTATCCACGTTCCGGCAGGATATGAGCCGTGCTCATCATGAAATACGCCTTTAAGAACAAATATTTCTTCTCCGCCTGGATGAACATGAGGATTAAAAATTGTATTAGGTGCCCAGTGAACTAACGCTGTTCCAACGCCATCAAATTCATGAAGGGGCATGACGGATAGACCCGGAACTAACCCAGGATGCCATGTGGCTGTCGTTGTATCGATTCTAACTACGGAATCATCTTGGGCATTAAATTGCCTTAGCTTTACAAATAAGACACAACCGTCTTTCGAGTGTGGCGCATGTTTACTATTGGGTGGGTTGCGAATATAGGTACCGGCCGAGTAGTCGCCATTCTCATCAGAAAATGTGCCCTCAAGAACCAGTATTTCTTCGCCACCACCATGGATATGTCCAGCGAAAGATGAGTTGGGGCTGTATTTAACCAATGAGCTGGCTCGCGCAACTTCATCGCC
>JBILHV010000195.1:0-4177 GCA_044350305.1 Burkholderiaceae bacterium | reverse complement strand
CTTTGCGTGAAAAAATTTCTGCGGATATCCGACGCATTGTTGCTGAGCCTGGCATGACCCAACGTCTTCAAGACATGGGGGGTGAAGTCAACAACAGCACCCCCGCAGCGTTTCAGAAAGTGATCGACGCAGAAGTGGTCAATTGGGCGCAGGCAGTCAAGCTATCGGGCGCAAGAATTGATTGATTGATCGATCGAGAGGGCGAGCAACTCGACAATCCGATCGAGATCGCCCTCTGAAGTGATGAACGGTGGAGCCAGTAGTACGTGGTCACCCCGTTCGCCGTCAATGGTTCCACCCATCGGGTAGACCAACAAGCCATTATCAAAAGCTTGCGCCTTCACGACGGCATGTAGTTTCTTGTTGTGATCAAAGGGCGCTTTGGAGGCACGGTCTTCGACCAGTTCAAGCGCCATAAAAAGCCCACGACCTCGGATATCGCCCACGAAGGGGTGATCCTTAAAACGCTGCTGTAGCACGCGTGTCAAATAATCGCCTCGCGCTCGGACTTGGGCGAGCAAGCCGTCACGTTGGATCACGCGTTGAACCGCGAGGGCTGCAGCCGAGGCGACTGGATGACCAAGGTAGGTATGCCCGTGTTGAAAACTACCGCTTTTTTTGCGAAGTGCGTCAATGATGCGGTGATGCGCTAGAAAGGCGCCAATAGGCTGATAGCCGCCGCCCAAGCCTTTGGCGATCACCACGATGTCGGGAATGATTTGCTCAGGCTCAAAAGCATAGAGTGTGCCCGTGCGTCCCATGCCACACATGACTTCGTCAGCGATCAGCAGAATGCCATAGCGGTCGCACAGTGCGCGTACGCCACGAAAATATCCAGGGGTCGGAGGAAGCACACCCGCGGTGGCGCCCCCAACTGTTTCTGCACAGAACGCGATGATTTTTTCTGGCCCGGTGGTGAGGAAGGTGTCTTCAATTTCCTTAAGCAGGCGAGCGGTGTAGGCATCTTGGGTCTCACCAGCCCCACGATCGCGATATTCATAGCAAGGGCCAACGCGTGGCACGTCCATGAGTAGGGGAGCGAATTGTTTACGTCGCTGCTCGTTACCGCTAATGGCCAAGGCGCCAAGGGTATTGCCGTGATAGCTCTGTCGTCTAGCGACAAAGACCGTTCGCTCAGGCTGACCAATTTCAACACAGTACTGACGCGCTAATTTAAGGGATGCTTCGACGGCTTCTGAGCCGCCTGAAACGAAATAGACGTTGCCGAGTTCTTTCGGAGCGTGCTCGATGAGATGATTGGCCAACTCTTCAGTGACCTCGGAGGTAAAGAATCCCGTGTGTGCATAAGCATGTTGATCGATCTGGGCGTGCATCGCCGCCAGCACGTCGGGATGTCCATGGCCCAAACACGACACCGCCGCACCACCACTTGCATCGATATAGGCCTTGTTGTGTTGATCATAAATATGAATGCCCTGCGCACGTGCGGCCGTTAAAGGCGTTTTAAGCAGAGAACGATGAATGATGTGGCTCATAGAGGATCCGTGAATGCTTTAGCGAGAGAGGCCCTTGAGGGCGAGTCGGATGCCGTCAGAGACGCTCACACCATCCGGGAGTGTTTTTAACGCACTGAGCGCTTCACGCTCAGAGTAGCCTAGCGCAGTCAGGGCATGAAGGACGTCATTTTGCGTGCCCGCAACGGCGGTGGGTTGCATGCCTAGATCCGCACCGAGCTTGCCTTTCATCTCTAACAACAGGCGCTCAGCGGTTTTTTTACCGATGCCGGGCACACGCATTAATCTTGCTGGTTCTTGTAGCGTGATGGCCTGCGCAAGTTCGGTGGCGGACATGCCCGATAGGACGGCCAGTGCCGTGCGCGCGCCGATGCCGCTCACCTTAATGAGCTCTCGGAAGGTCGCGCGTTCCTCAGCGGTAGAAAAGCCGTACAGAATATGTGCATCTTCACGCACAGTGAGATGCGTCAAGAGCGTGACTTGTGTGCCTAACTCTGGCAGCGCGTAAAACGTCGTCATGGAGACATCGATGTCGTAGCCGACGCCTTGTACATCTAGACCAATGCGCGGGGGCGTTTTTTCAAACAACGTACCGGTGAGGCGACCTATCATGCTGAGTCCTTGAGTAAACGGGTGGCTAACCCAGTAAGCGTCCTGCCCGCACGCGTGTACGACCACGTGATGTGCGTGCTTGATAGTTCATTTGACCAAGTTTTTCGGTGAGTGGGACGATGTGCGCATGACAGATCGCGCAGGCGAGCGCATCGGCCGCATCGGCTGGGGGCACACCGTCTAGGCGTAGCAGACGTTGCACCATCATCTGCACCTGTTCTTTTGCTGCACGTCCGGCACCCACAACAGATTTTTTTATCTGCAATGCGGTGTACTCGTGGACGGCTAGATCACGATCTGCTAGCGCACAGAGCGCCGCGCCGCGAGCTTGACCGAGCAGGAGCGTGCTGGCCGGGTTGGTATTCATGAAGACGATTTCCAACGCGGCAACATCGGGTTTAGTGTCCTCGACGATTTGTCGCAAATTGTCGAGAATGACTTTCAAGCGCAGCGGTAGAGTCACATTGGTTGGTACGACGATTGTTCCACTTGCAACGTAGGATAGCGTGGCGCCTTTTACGTCGATGACGCCGAAGCCAGTTCGCCGTAAGCCCGGGTCAACGCCAAGAATTCTCATGAGGTCATCAGCTTAGTGGCGGAAGTGCCGCATGCCAGTGAGTACCATGGCGATGCCGCGCTCGTTCGCGGCGGCGATCACCTCGTCATCACGCATACTGCCACCAGGCTGGATCACGCAGGTCGCGCCCGCATCAATCACGACATCCAGACCATCGCGGAAAGGGAAAAACGCGTCGGAGGCGACTGCCGAGCCCTTGAGTGTCAAGCCTGCATTTTCTGCCTTAATCGAGGCGATACGGGCTGAGTCGATTCGGCTCATTTGGCCAGCACCGACGCCCAACGTCATCCCGTCACCACAGAAAACGATGGCATTGGATTTCACGAACTTTGCTACTTTCCATGCAAATAGTAAGTCAGCCATTTGTTGCGGGGTCGGCTGCTTGTGCGTCACAACGCGCAAATCTTTGGCTGCAGTGGTGCCTGAGTCTGGAGTTTGGATCAGCCAACCACCGCCCACGCGTTTGACATCAATATCGTTTTGTCCGGTTCCCATTGGTACGCGTAAGACGCGAACATTTTTCTTTGCTGCGAGCAGTGCGAGGGCGTCCTTGTCGTAGGCTGGGGCCAGCAGGACTTCAACGAATTGTCCGCTGACGGCTTGGGCTGTGGCCAGGTCGACCTTACGGTTAAAGGCGATGATGCCACCAAAGGCAGAGGTGGGGTCGGTCTTGAATGCCTTGTTATACGCCTCGAGCGTGGTGTCGGCTGTCGCCACGCCACAAGGATTGGCATGTTTGACGATCACGCAAGCGTGGTTGCTAAAGCTACGCACGCAATCCCAGGCGGCATCGGAATCCGCGATGTTGTTGTAAGAAAGTTCTTTGCCCTGTAACTGAACAAAGTTGCCAAGCAAGCCAGTCGGTCGCGTGGGGTCAGTGTAGAAGGCCGAGAGTTGTTGAGCGTTTTCACCATAGCGCAGGACTTGTTGCTGATGGACTTGAAGGGTCAGGACGTTTGGCCAGGTGCTGCGTGCAGGCACGTTGTCTTGAACGGGCTCCGCCTCTGTCAGGCTGCTGAGATAATTAGCGATCGCGCCATCGTAGGCGGCAGTATGGGCGTATACCTTGGTAGCGAGTTTTAAGCGTAAGCCATAAGAAGTTGAGCCGTGCTGATCAATTTCCTTGAGTACGGCAGGGTAGTCAGCGGGATCGATGACGACCGTGACGCCACCCTCTTCGGTGCCATGATTCTTGGCGGCGGCACGCAGCATGGCGGGTCCGCCAATATCGATATTCTCTACGGCGTCGGCAAACGTGCAGTCAGGCTTGGCAACGGCTTGACGAAACGGGTAGAGGTTGACGACCAACAGATCGATGCGATCGATCTTATGCTTTTTGAGCGTCGCCATGTGCTCATCGCTATCACGTCGCGCGAGCAATCCGCCATGAATCTTCGGATGCAACGTTTTAACGCGGCCATCGAGGATTTCTGGTGAGCCAGTGTGTTTGGCAACCTCGGTGACTTTGAGGCCAGCTTGTGCGAGCAGCTTAGCGGTGCCACCGGTAGACAGG
>JBILHV010000194.1:0-4184 GCA_044350305.1 Burkholderiaceae bacterium | reverse complement strand
CGTGCTATGCACCCGTGAACCCGGCGGCACCCCGATCGGTGAGAAATTACGTAGCTTGTTATTGCATGAAGCGATGACGCTTGAGTGTGAAACTCTCCTTATGTTTGCGGCGCGTGCTGAGCACGTGCGCACGGTCATCGAGCCTGCGCTGGCGGCGGGGACATGGGTGGTCTGCGATCGGTTTACCGATGCAACCTTTGCCTATCAAGGCGGCGGGCGAGAGCTCGGGACGCCGAGGATTGAAGCGCTCGAGCGCTGGGTGCATCCGGACTTGCAACCTGACATTACTTGGCTCTTTGACGTACCGCTCGAGGTCGCCCGAGAACGATTAAACAGAACGCGCGACAAGGATCGTTTTGAGCAAGAAGCGGATGCGTTCTTCTTGCGTACGAGGCAGGTTTATTTGGAACGGGCGTCACAACAAGCACATCGATTCAGGGTAGTGGATTCAACGCAGCCAATCGACGTGATTCGCGTTCAGCTCAATCGTGAACTGGTACGTTTATTCGATACTGGATCAGCGCGATGAGCCACGCAGCCTTCTTCCCTTGGCAAGTTCAACTTGCGAAAGATTGGCTGGGTGCGCGCGAGCGGTTTGCCCACGCTTGGCTCATTCATGGGTTGGCTGGCATTGGTAAGCGCGAGTTCGCGCTGGCTGCCGCAGCGGCCTTGCTGTGCGAGAGCCCTCTGCAGGGATTAGCATGCGGAAAATGCTTGGCCTGTGGCTGGTTATCCCATGGAAATCATCCTGACCTCAAGCGCATTCGGCCCGAAGCGCTTGCGCTCGAAGAGGGGGTCGAAGAGGCGTTGGGTGAAGACGCGAGCGATAACCTGACGGAAGCTGTCGCGTCGGTCGGTTCCGCTAAGAAAGCGCCTTCCAAAGACATCAAAGTGGATCAAATTCGCTCGATGGAGCCTTGGTTCAATCATGCGACGCATCGAGGCGGTTGGCGCGTCGCTGTCATCTATCCAGCAGAGGCGCTGACGACAATCTCTGGCAATGCCTTGCTTAAGGTGTTGGAGGAGCCGCCGCCTTCTACAGTATTTTTGCTGGTGGCGGATGCCCCAGATCGCTTGCTGCCCACCTTGCTGTCTCGTTGCAGACGCCTGGCGCTGCCCACACCACGTCACGTGGAGGCGATGCGCTGGCTCGCAGAGCAGGGAATCAAGTCGCCACAAGAATGGCTCGCAGCCTCTGGGGGCGCCCCCGTACAAGCCCTGCGCGCAGCGCAGTCTGAGGGGCATGCTTGCCCAAGCTGGCTTGAAGGGTTGATGCAATCCCTTCAAGCCGCACGCGCGATTGATCTTGGCGCACTAGCCGATACGGTAGCCAAGCTTGCCACTCCGTTATGGCTGGATGTGTTGTCCCGTGTCACCGTGGATTTGAACCTGGCCGCACAGGATTTAGCGCCGCGCTATTACCCTGGTCTGGGCAAAAGTACTAAAGCGATAGCAAAAGGCGGTGACGCGAGAAAGCTCAGTGACTTAGGAAAATGGCTTGCCGAGCAATCGCGTGTGGCCGGCCATCCATTAAATGCGAAGCTATTTGCTCAGTCTGCCTTGCAGCGTGTGCTGGCAAGTTGTCAGCCTAGACCGAACATGTAGTTTTTCGCTTTTTACTCATTACGTCTTGGACGATTTACTATGTTTGTGGACTCTCACTGCCATCTCGATTTTCCGGAGCTGGCCACGCAACTACCTGAAATCCTGAAGAAAATGCAGGATAACCGGGTCTCGCATGCCTTGTGTGTGAGCGTCAATTTACCCGACTGGCCGGGACTGATGGATATCGTTGAGCGGCATGATCCGTTATGGGCATCGGTTGGTGTCCATCCCGATTACGAGGATACCGTAGAGCCCGATGTTCACTTCCTGGTGGAGAACAGTCGCCATCCCAAAGTTGTTGCAATTGGTGAGACGGGTTTGGATTACTTTCGTCTGACGGGCGATCTAAGCTGGCAGCGTGAACGGTTTCGTACCCATATTCGCGCGGCGCGTGAGGCAAACTTACCCTTGATTATCCATACCCGATCGTCCTCGGGCGATACGATCTCGATTATGCGCGAGGAGAGTGCCCAGGATGCGGGTGGAGTGATGCACTGCTTTACAGAGTCCTGGGAAGTTGCTTGCCAGGCGATGGATTTGGGGTTTTACATCTCGTTTTCGGGGATTGTAACCTTCAAGAGCGCGAAGGAATTGCAAGAGGTTGCAAGACGCATGCCCTTGGATCGTCTACTCATTGAGACCGATGCGCCGTATTTGTCGCCAGTACCTTATCGAGGGCAGTTGAACGATCCCTCTAAAGTGATCCATGTCGCTGAAATGTTGGCTGGGTTACGCGGAGTCCCTCTCTCAATAATCGAAGAAGCATCAACAAATAATTTCTTTAATTTATTCAATAAGTTAAATAAATAATGTTAGGTTAATTATCTAAAGTAAATTATTCAAAGTGAATTATATAATGTCAATTATTAGATCCATTTTATTTAAGAATTTACTTTTAAAGTAAAGTATATGTATCCGTTAAAAAATTTAGATAAACCAATTAGAATTTATATGCCCTTAAAAATAATATCCGGTTTTTTTATTTCATTTCTACTCACAATCTCCCCACAGCCTGTCGCGGCCCAGCCCTCTAGCGCTGCGGCGGTGAAAGAATACTGGCTCATGATTAAGAATGACAGAGATAGCGAGATGCGCGAACTCTTCCGCACAGGCTTCAACCCAAACCGAAAGAACCCGGATCAGCAGCCCGCGTTGATCTACGCCGCCCGAGAAGACTCTTGGCGCGCCTTTGATCTGCTCGTGGCGCACCCCAAAATTGATATCAACTTAGCGAATCAGTACAACGAGACGCCGATTATGTACACAGCACTGTTGGGTGATCTCGTCCGCACTCAGAAACTGATTGATAAAGGGGCAAAAATCAGCCAGCCCGGGTGGAATGCGTTGCACTACGCCACGGTTAAAAACCAACTGTCCGTGATGAAATTGTTACTGGCAAAAGGTGCAGCCATCGATGAGGTGAACCCCGATGGTGATACCGCGCTGATATTAGCCGTTCGCAGCGGCAACGTTGAGGTGATGCAAGTATTGATCAATGGCGGTGCTGACCCGACCGCCTCCAACTTTAAGGCGCAGAACTCGATAGAAATCGCGCGGGAAAAGGGAAATGCCGCGCTCGCCCAGGCGCTGGAGAAGATCGCACGCGAACGCAGAGCAAAGCAGTCAGAAACACAATAACGTTTGCGGCCCTACGGTCGTCGCGTCGTAACCTGCCGCGCCTTATTTAGTGCGGGGCATCAACTCAGGACGCAATATCCCCTGTAGCTCTGAATAGGGGATGACTAAGGTAGGCATTCCCATTGCAAAAGGGCCGATTTCATAGGGATCGTAGGTAATGGCAATGCCATCCTCCAAGAGGGCGGCGTTTTCAGAAAGCTTGAATGGCCACATTTTGTCGTAAGCCATGGGGTCGGCTTTTGCAAGGTCATTTGTTTGCAGCCAACGCGAATGCTGGCGTTTAAGTGCGGCCTCGAAAGCCGACATATTGTCGGATGGGATCATCGTCTGCAGGTTGACGACGATGTCAGAACGGGGTAACCAGTTCAAATACTGTGTAGTTGAATTGCCATGCGCACCACCCGAGTAGATATAGCTGTCAAGCTGCACCACGACGATCGTTGGCGTGGCACGCTTCAGTGTCGCGCGTAATAGGATCTCATCACGTGGTCGGGCGGTGGCCCAGAAATGCTCGCTCAGTTGACTGAGTGATTCGAAGTTCTTTGCCTGATTGCTCTCAATCTGTGCCATCGACAAAAGTAATTGCTCAACAAAAGCGCTAAACCGTTCGTGCTCGGTAAAAATGAGACGCTCAAGCTTGATGGAGGGACATTGCTTGCCAGTACATCCGGGCTTGGTTTGAACCAGCACTTGTTTCTTTGAAGGCTGGATACCTGGCTCCTCACTAGTCTTGGGCGGGGTGGAACTTGGCGCCGCCGGCGCACGTGCAGAAGGAACCGGTGGGGGGGGGACTGCAGCTGCGCTGTTCGGAGGAGTTGCGAGAAGGGCAGGCGGCCGCAGCGGGGTGGGTTGTGTGACGCTTTGTGTGGATGCGACGGGTGCGACTGGCTTGGCCGAGGTGGTTGTCTCGTTATATTGACTGCCGATATTGAAGGTGGCGC
>JBILHV010000193.1:0-4192 GCA_044350305.1 Burkholderiaceae bacterium | reverse complement strand
ACTAAGTTCCCAGAATCCTGGAAAATCATCCAAACCTTACAAAACAAAATTTCACAGGAAACGATGCTCAATCTCAACACCCGTGTTGAGATTGAGGGCCAAACCTTCGCTGCAGTCGCGCAGCAATTTTTATTGCAACTGAAAAGTGACCAAGCTCAGGGCTCGACGGGTGGTATGACTGCGAGCGACAGTCAGCAGGCGAGTTCCCTGCAGTCATTTTTTCGGACACTGTTTGCACCTGACTTTTGGCGCTTAGGCGCACAGCATGTTTTCTTGGTGCTGTTCTCCTTGCTTCTGGCTCTTGTTGTGGGTCTCCCTTTGGGGATCGTCTGTTTTTATTGGCCACGCAACGGACAAGCTGTTTTGTCTGTGATTGGCGTAATTCAAACAATCCCATCGCTAGCACTGCTAGCATTTTTGATTTCATTGTTCGGTCTTATCGGTACGATTCCCGCGATCGTAGCGTTGTTCTTGTACGCGTTGTTGCCCATCGTACAAAGTACCCATGCAGGGTTCAGTGAAATCTCTTCCTCAATGCGACAAGCGGCCACGGCGCTTGGTTTGGGATTTCGACTCCGCCTCGTGTTGATAGAGCTTCCGCTTGCGCAGACGATGATTTTGAGCGGTATTAAAGTCGCAGCTGTTACAAGCGTTGGTACAGCGACCATCGCCGCCTTTGTAGGGGCAGGTGGCTTTGGCGAGCGCATCGCACAAGGCCTGGCACTCAACAACACGTCGATGCTGCTTGCGGGTGCGATCCCCTCAGCGGTCCTGGCGCTGCTGATACAGGGTGGTTTTTTTATCTTTGAACGCAGGTTGGCAGACCGTAGGCGTAAATGAACTGCCGTCCTGACTGCGGCGCTTGTTGTGTGGCGCCCTCCATTACGAGCCCCATTCCAAGCATGCCTAACGGTAAGCCGGCAGGCGTTCCTTGCGTGCAGCTCTTGTCCGACTTTCGATGTGCGTTGTTCGGTCAGCCCGAACGCCCACATTTTTGTGGTGGATTGCAGCCATCACTGGAAATGTGCGGTACGGAAAGAATTCATGCCATCTCGTGGTTGACTGAGTTAGAGCAAAAGACTCGATACAACTAGTTACAAAATTCTTGTGGCCAGACCTGTGTTTGTCAGGCTTTTGTGCTTGTTTTCATCATTGCGTTTACTTAAAATTTGCGCATGGAAAAACGCATCACCGTGCTCGAAGTTTTAGCTCAACAACACACAAAATCAATCGACCGCCTTGATCGCTCTATTGCCGATCTGCGTGGCGATATGGATCGTAGATTCTCCGAGGTCAGTCGTGTGCAGCACGAATTTCGAACGGACGTTGATCGGCGGTTTTGTGAAGTTAATCGCACACAGCAAGATTTTCGTGCTGACGTCGATCGCAAATTCGCCTGGGTAATTGGTATGCAGTTTACGAGCTTGATCGCAGTCCTCGGCGCGATCGCAAAGCTTGCAAACTTGTTCTAGACTCTCCAGACAAAAAAATAGCTCCCGAAGGAGCTATTTTTAATCGAACACTGATCGATATTTACATCACACGGCTACGGTATTCGCCGGTACGTGTATCGATTTCGATTTTGTCGCCGATGGCGCAAAAAAGTGGAACGGGAAGCTCATGACCTGTATTGATTCTGGCGGGTTTCATCACCTTGCCTGAGGTGTCGCCGCGCACAGCTGGCTCGGTGTAGATGATTTCACGAACAACCATCGTAGGAAGTTCAACAGAAATCGCACGGCCATCATAGAACACAGCCTCTACAGGCATGCCCTCTTCGAGGTAGTTCAGTGCGTCGCCCATACTATCAGCCTCAATCTCGTACTGATTGAAGTCGGCGTCCATAAACACGTACATGGGATCTGCAAAATAAGAGTAGGTGCACTCTTTGCGATCAAGCACAACGACATCGTACTTTTCGTCGGCTTTGGAAACGGTTTCACTGCCAGAACCAGTCAGCAGGTTTTTAAATTTGAGTTTAACGACCGAGGCGTTGCGGCCCGATTTGCTGTATTCGGCGCGCTGCACGACGACGGCATCTTTGCCAACCATCACGACGTTGCCTACGCGCAGCTCTTGTGCGGTTTTCATGCTTAAAACTCCGGTAACTTTTGGTCTCCGGGACTCAATTGCCGGAGCGGTTTTGTAAAAAAGCCCTCTATTTTAGCCTGTTCGGGGCTGAACTGCTGTAGATGGCTGTTAAAGCCTGCCTTTTGTCTGACAAAAGAGGTCTAGCGAGTGCGCGAAGTCAGGATTTTTGGCCAGGTCCGCCGCAATATGTCTGGCTTCTTGTGCCCAAGTATTCAACGTGGCCCGCTCCAATAAAGCCCCCCATGCGCATGCGTCCGCTTTCGCGCTGTCTTCACTGTTCCAGCGTCGGATGCCGGACTTGACGGAGTCGGTCAGTGCCGTGCGGGCTAGCCAGGCATCAAGTTTAATCAAGTGGGTATCCTCGGTTTGCGGATAAATGTGCCAGATACACGGTTTTGCGGCCCACAACCCTCTGACAAAAGAGTCTTCACCGCGCACGATGTTGAGATCAGCGGTCCAAAGCGTTTGGTCGTATTCTGGCTGGGATGTGAACGGTATCCGCGCCACATGCAGATTACCTTGCTGGCCGCTAGGGATGCCTGCGGCGACGCCTTGTGGAATCAGCAGTAGGGTTGGGGTTTTGTCGTCTACCAAGTGCTCAAGCAACGCCTGCAGGGGCGCTTGCGGATAACAGAAGACCGAGATCAGTCGACCGGATTGCCACGCTTGGATACCCTCAGGCGACACCCCGAGGGACTTAATCCAGTGGATCTGTCGGTTAGGATCCGCTTGCCAAGCATCGCGTGCGGCTAACAGTCCAGACTCTTTAATTAAGCCCCCCGTGTTTGCGGTGAAGCCAGGGAAAAAGAAATTTGCATGTAAGCCGTCTGAGCGCAGGGAGGGGAGTGCGTGGCAACCTTCTACCCACGCTTCTGCACTCAGGTACTCAAGGTTAATCCATAGCGTTTTATCAGTAAGCATCCGCGCTTGAAAGCGTGGGGGGAGTGCACAAGAAAAACTGGCAATCACTATTGGATGCGGTGTGAGATCAATGACGGGGTGAGACCAGTGCACGATCTCAATGTCGTCAACGATTTGTATGCTGCGTGAGAGGTCCACGTTAGCATTCAGTTTTTTAAAGCTTTCGAGTGTATCGACCCAAAGCCGAATGGACCAGCCACACTCACGTTGTAGCTGACGTGCTAGCCGCCAAGTGACGCCAATATCACCGTAGTTATCGACGACGCGGCAAAAAATATCCGCGCGCATCGCTAGTGAAAGTGCGCAGGCGCCGTTTCGGCGTCTTCGGGTAGCTCGGCGTGGACCATTTCACCGGAGGGGTTTGGGAAGTGCGGTGCGCCACAGTCTTCACAAAAATCAGGCGGTAGCGTGCCAGGCAGCCGGCGAATGTCTGTGACACCGCACTCTTTGAGTAAGGCCGCGATCTCATCGACCGTCTCAATCGGTGTCGGTTCGCAATCGAGCAGAGGCTGATCCTCTTCTTTGCCGTACAAGGGCCAAAGACAGCCGTAGACCACTTCGTTCTGATTCTTTTGTGTGAAGCCGATACGGTATTCATCGATGCGCTGCTCGCCGCAGCCCGCAACGACTGCGCGCAGTTGGCTAGGCTCGATATTGAGTGCTGAACCAAGCCACGAGACGGCTGCTTTGACTGAGAGAGGACGCACACGTCGATCGGCTTCGCGATTGCTGACGTAATAGGCGTCTGGGACGAGTATTTCAAAACCACAGCCGGCCAAGAGTTCTGCAAAAAGTGGTTGAGTAGCATTGCCCCAGTTTTCAAGGCATTTGACGCGACCCTCACCAAGCTCGCCCGGCTCCTCCTGCCAACGAAACAGAGGTTGTCCCTCTGGGATCGCGACGGCTGCCACCAGATAACGTGTATCCGCAAGCATGTTGAAGGCGTCTGGTTCGGTATTCAACTTGGGAAGCGCGCCGGGTAGATCAAGCGCTTGAGCGCCGAGTTTGAGTAACCATTCCCATGTTTCACAAAAGCTGCGAGGCATTTGATCGAGGCTTGCGAGCCTGGGCATGACAGCAAGCCGAGTGTTTGCTGCAAGGACATGGGCCTGTAAATGACTGTGGATGTCGGTGATGGTGCCGATGGGTATATCGCAAGCCGGAATGCTGTAACGTGTCC
>JBILHV010000020.1:0-12756 GCA_044350305.1 Burkholderiaceae bacterium | reverse complement strand
CTTCAACATACTGCGGGCGTTGGACTGAAGAATTTCCGAGATCTCGGGATACATGAGTAACGGAACGTGGCCATAAATGTCGTGAAACAAGTCCGGATACTCCTGAAATTGCGAGCCTTCTAGAGATCTGATATCGCACGACATCGGAAATCGTTTGTTAGCGAGATGTGTAAAAAAAACTTCGTCTGGAACAAACCCATTAGCGCCGATAATTTCCCATTCAGTTGACGAGGCGAGTTTTTCAGAGAGGTCTTTGAATTTGGGTATGTGCTCAGTACTCAGTTCAATCATCGCTTGGCCGTGTATGAACATTGAGCATGAGGTTTTTCGGGACAAATGCTTGATTGAACTCATCAAGCTTGCCCAAGTGGCATGCGACTTCTCGGTGTAGCGCGCTGCCCAGTGTTGATCGACGAGGGAGCCGTCAGCAACTGCTGTCTGTTGATCTACTGTTTGCACCCGCAATCAATTTCTCCCAACTTCAAACGAAATACGATGCCCTTAATGAATCAAGGCAGCAGAGGCGGTACTTTTTTGTGATAGAACAATCTTACTTTTCAAAATGTATTGAAATGATGTAGTTTTTTTGCACTGCAAAGCTTATACGAGGAGACGCTTTGCTAACACCCTTCGAACGGAGGGTATTGCGGTGAGGCGAGCCTAGTTAGTTCCGCAAACAATAAGCCCCACTCGTGTGATAACCACTCGGACAACTCCCCGATTTAATGACAGCGGGTTTGGCGGAGCTGCTACTCGCCAGGCAATAGTTTCCGCTAGTGTGATAGCCCGAAGGACAGGGCCCCACTTTGGTGATTGCTGGCTTTGTGCTGGCCGATGAGGGTGTGCAGTAGTTTCCGCTTGTGTGATAACCGCTTGGGCATGCTCCAACTTTGTTCAATGGTTGCTGTGCATGCCCTTCCGAAGGCAAACCAGCGAGTATCAAGGTTGTGAGGGATACCGCGAGAACCATGCGACTAGAGATACGAGTAGATAAACAGGGCATACAACCTCTTCTAAAAGATTTGCTTAGTTCTTTGTGAGGGTAGCTATTTCTTATGCAAGTTCTGCCAAAGGTTAACGAATGTGCGATAAAAGGTCTTCAATGCCAACAAAGCATGTTGTAGTAAAGAAGAAATGCACACATTTAGACAGGGAATGGGTTCGTGACGATCCTCGACGATGCTACCATTACAGGCTATCGAGTTTTAATCCTGTCACCATTTTGAAACACTGACATGAATCCTTCATTGAATGCTCCTGAATACGTCCGTCATCAAGGTTTAAAAGATTGGGTTGCGGCGATTGCCGCCAAAGTTAAGCCCGCCAACGTAGTGTGGTGTGACGGATCCCAAGAGGAATATGACCGCTTATGTGCGGAGATGGTACGGACTGGGATGCTTCTGAAGCTCAACCCCGCCAAGCGTCCCAATTCGTTTTTGGCACGCTCGTCGCCGGATGACGTGGCTCGCGTAGAAGACCGTACATTCATATGCAGCCAGGATAAAAACGCCGCAGGCCCGACGAATAACTGGATTGCGCCTGCCGAGATGCGCACCAAGCTTGACGAGCTCTTCGAAGGGGCCATGCAGGGACGCACCTTGTATGTCATTCCGTTTTCGATGGGGCCATTGGGCTCCCCGATTGCACAGATTGGCATCGAGCTGTCAGACTCCCCTTATGTTGTCGTGAACATGCGCATGATGACGCGCATGGGCAAGAAGGTGTATGACGTTCTCGGTACAGACGGGGACTTCGTCCCTTGTGTCCATACCGTTGGCGCACCCTTGTCGGCGGGGCAGAAAGACGTGGTTTGGCCCTGTAACGAAACCAAATACATCGTGCACTTTCCTGAAACCCGCGAAATCTGGTCGTATGGCTCAGGCTATGGCGGAAACGCCCTGCTGGGCAAGAAGTGTTTCGCCTTGCGCATTGCGTCCACAATGGGACGTAGTGAGGCCAACGAAAAATCGGTGGGTTGGCTGGCTGAACACATGTTGATCCTGGGTGTGCAAGCGCCTTGGGGTAAAAAATACCATGTTGCCGCGGCTTTCCCGTCAGCATGTGGAAAAACAAACTTTGCCATGCTGATTCCACCTGCCGGGCTTGCTCAGCAGGGTTGGAGGATTACGACGATCGGTGATGACATTGCCTGGATTAAGCCTGACGCACAGGGCAACCTCAGGGCAATCAATCCCGAGGCAGGTTACTTCGGTGTGGCGCCTGGCACCAACGAGCAGTCGAACTTCAACTGCATGGCGACACTGAAGAAAGACACAATTTTTACGAACGTCGCGCTGACTGACGACGGCGATGTATGGTGGGAAGGGATGACAAAGGTGCCTCCTGCCCACTGCATCGATTGGCAGGGTCGCGACTGGACTCCTGAATCTGCGAAAGAGAAAGGCGTCAAAGCCGCGCATCCGAATGCGCGCTTCACCGTATCTGCGACACAGAACCCGGTTCTGGATTCCGAGTGGGATAACCCTGCTGGAGTTGTGATCGATGCGTTTATTTTTGGTGGTCGTCGCTCGACGACTGTGCCGCTCGTTACTGAAGCGCGTGATTGGGCCGAAGGCGTTTATATGGCCGCCACCATGGGCTCAGAAACTACAGCGGCAGCGGTTGGGCAGCAGGGTGTTGTGCGTCGTGATCCGTTTGCGATGTTGCCGTTCTGCGGCTACAACATGGCGGAGTACTTTGAACACTGGTTGTCTTTGGGTAACCGTCTACAAAGCACAGGCACAAAACTGCCCAAGATTTTCTGTGTCAACTGGTTCCGCACCGATGAGAACGGTAAGTTTGTGTGGCCTGGCTTTAGCGACAACACGCGCGTGCTGAAATGGATGTTGGGTCGCATCGAAGGCGACGCGCAAGGCAGCGAGCACGTATTCGGCATCACCCCTCGCTACGAAGACATCGACTGGTCCGGAATGGATTTTTCAGCGGATAAGTTCAAGAAGATCACGTCGATCGACGTCGGAGCCTGGAAGCAAGAGTTCAAGCTGCACGACGAGCTGTTCGAAAAATTAGCCCATGGTCTTCCAGCGCATCTCCTAAAAATCAAAGCTACGTTCGAATCACGACTGAGCTAGGCTTTCAGCGGCGGGCGCGATCAAGCATCGCATGCAACAGAACGTTGCAGCCCGCCTCGAGATGCTCAGGGCGGGCGTCTTCGATTTCATTGTGACTGATACCGTCTTTGCACGGAACAAAAATCATCGCTGTGGGCGCGACACGCGCCATATAGACCGCATCGTGCCCCGCACCACTCACCACGTCCATTTCGCTTAAACCGATGGTTTGTGCCCCACTGCGCACTGCATTGACCAGTTCTGCTGCGAACGCTTGTGGAGGGAAATACACCACTTGCTTAATGTCGATGCTGACTTTTCCTTGTGTCGCGATGCTCTTGGCTTGAGCCTGAAGGCTGTCAACCATTTTTGTAAGTGTTGCATCGGTATCTGCGCGGAAGTCTACCGAAAACTTAACCGTCCCTGGAATCACGTTACGTGAGTTCGGATAATTGTCTAGCATTCCAACCGTTCCCCGCGCATTGGGTGCGTAGTCCAGCGCGATCTGATTTACCGCTTGGATGACACGCGAGGCCGCGAGCAAGGCGTCCTGTCGCAAGGCCATTGGGGTGGGGCCTGCGTGGGCTTCCGAGCCGGTTACCACGACGTCAAACCAACGCTGGCCGAGGGCGCCCGTTACTACGCCAATCGTGATGTCATGGGCCTCCAATACAGGCCCTTGCTCGATGTGGGCTTCGAAATAGGCTCCAAAAGTCTTTGGATCAAGGACATCCTTTCCCGCGTAGCCGATCGCAGAGAGAGCCTCACCGACGGTGATGCCTTCCTTGTCTTTTTGCGCCAAGATGTCAGCGGTTTTAAATTCACCGATAAAGGCACCCGATCCCATCATGACCGGGACAAAGCGCGATCCTTCCTCATTCGTCCAGACGATTACCTCGAGGGGTGCTTGAGTCTCGATACCCGCATCATTCAGTGTTTGTATGACTTCTATGCCCGCCAAGACGCCGTAGTTTCCATCGAATCTCCCGCCGGTTGGCTGCGTGTCGATGTGGCTGCCGGTTGAAATCGCCGGCAGGGCGTTATTACGGCCTGCTCGTCGAGCAAAGATATTGCCAACGGCGTCGATACGGATCGTACAGCCTGCCGCTTTCGCTTGAGCCACAAAAAAGTCTCGCCCTTGCCGATCCAGATCCGTCAGCGCAAGACGGCATACCCCACCTTTGGGCGTGGCACCAATCTTGGCGAGTTCCATCAAAGAGTCCCAGAGGCGCTTGCCGTTAACACGCAAGGTGGTTGATGATTTCTCGGCGACAGCAGACATAGTAAGACTCCAATAGTGTTTATCTTTGGGGACAGGTAATATGGTGACAACAGTATGCCTGAAATCACTTCCCTGACCGAAGGAATTCAGCAAAATAAACCGATATGTTAAAGGCCCTGATACATGAAACTC
Source organism: Burkholderiaceae bacterium (assembly GCA_044350305.1). Classification (GTDB taxonomy): domain Bacteria; phylum Pseudomonadota; class Gammaproteobacteria; order Burkholderiales; family Burkholderiaceae_B; genus Zwartia. The sequence continues at coordinate 8,271 of JBILHV010000020.1, read as the reverse complement.
GATGCGATCTCGCACCGCGACCGTAACACCAAAATTGTAGCCACTCTTGGGCCTGCCAGCAGCGAACCAGCCATGATTCGAAACCTGTTCGACGCCGGTGTCGACGTGTTTCGGTTGAACTTCAGCCACGGCACCCACGCAGACCATCAGGCGCGTTACGACGCGATTCGCCAGATTGAGGCCGACGTGGGTCGCCCCGTCGGAATCTTGATGGACTTACAAGGACCAAAACTGCGTCTAGGTAAGATTGTTGACGGAAAGCTATCGCTCGCCATCGGGCAGAAACTGCGCTTAGACCTGGACCCCACACCTGGCACATTGAGTCGCGTGCCTTTGCTGCACCCCGAAATTTTTGCGGCAATCAAGGTGGGCGATGATTTGTTGATTGATGATGGAAAAGTGCGTTTGCGTGTGCTGGCGTGCAGCCCTACGTTTGCAGAGGTGGAAGCCTTGAACGCAGGGGTGATCTCTGATCGGAAGGGCGTTAATGTGCCTGGCGCCATTCTGCCCTTGTCCGCATTGACCACCAAGGACAGAGAAGATCTTGATTTTGGTTTGAGTATAGGGGTGGATTGGATTGCCTTATCCTTTGTTCAACGCCCCGAAGATATCGCGGAGCTCAAAGCGATTGTTGGTAACCGTGCCTGGGTCATGGCCAAACTCGAGAAGCCGTCGGCGATCGATTCACTCGAGGCCATCGTTGCTGCGGCAGATGGTGTCATGGTCGCCAGAGGAGATCTGGGGGTGGAGTTACCGCCAGAGGACGTCCCAGTGATTCAGAAGCGGATTGTGCGGGCCTGTCGGCAGGCTGGAAAACCAGTCATCGTTGCAACGCAAATGCTGGAGTCGATGATTACTTCACCGGTGCCGACGCGCGCGGAGGTCAGCGACGTTGCGACGGCTGTCTATGATGGCGTGGATGCCGTGATGTTGTCTGCGGAGTCTGCCTCGGGGTCATATCCGATTGAGGCCGTCACGATGATGGATCGTATCCTTAAAAGTACTGAAGCAGATCCGCTACAGCGGATCATGATGGATGCTGTGCATTCGCACAGAAAGAACGACGCACGCGATGCGATATCCGCCGCGATCCGAACGGTTGCCGAAACCTTGCCGGTTGCGGCAACGGTCGCTTACACCTCGTCCGGCGCGACGACGTTGCGTGTTGCTCACGAGCGGCCACGCGCTCCAATTTTGAGCATGACGCCAGTGGCGGCTGCAGCGCGCAGACTTTCCTTGGTGTGGGGGGTTCACTCCATTCAAGCGGCCGACGTAGACAGTACCGAAGAAATCGTCATGCGTGCGACGCAGGCCGCAGAAAAACACGGATTTGGTCGCCCTGGGCAAGCGTTGTTGATCATCGCCGGAACGCCGTTTGGCGTGCCGGGCTCGACCAACTTGTTGCGTATTGCATGGATTGGTGATGAGCCGGACGCATCCTAAGGGTTAGAGGGGATTGCACAAGTAACCCCGTGCTATAAAAGCGGCAAATAAGACTAAGACAGGTGACATTGATGGCGCACGCAGGGTTGAGGTTCGGAATCTTTTTGGCTCCGTTTCATCGCTTGGGGGACAATCCGACACTCGCGCTTGCCCGCGATTTAGAGCTCGTCGAATGGCTGGATCATCTCGGCTACGACGAGGCTTGGATCGGCGAGCATCATTCAGCGGGCTGGGAGACGATCGCATCGCCAGAGATATTTATTGGCGTGGCAGCAGACAGGACGCGTCGGATTATGTTGGGTTCAGGCGTGACAAGCCTGCCTTACCATCATCCGTTTCTTGTTGCGCAGAGATTTGTACAACTCGATCACATGACGCGTGGGCGTGTCATGTTGGGCTGCGGTCCCGGCGCCCTCGTATCGGATGCTTACATGATGGGGATTCAGGCGGAGCGCCAGCGTCCCATGATGGATGAGTCGCTGGGTGCGATCATGCGTTTGCTGGCCTGCGAGGAGCCGGTCAACTTAAAGACAGACTGGTTCGAGCTCAATGATGCGCGCTTGCATCTTGCGCCGTATACCAAGGGTGGCTTTCCGATTGCGGTGGCAAGTTCGACCACCCCTTCAGGGGTATTAACGGCTGCGAAGCATGGCGTTGGCTTGATTTCCCTAGGGGCGGGCTTGCCTGGTGGGCCACAGAAGTTGGCAGAACAATGGAAACTAGGTGAGGCCGAGGCCGCCAAGTTCGGGAAGTCCATGCGGCGCGATGATTGGCGCTTGGTCGTCAATATCCATGTGGCCGAAGACGACGAGCAGGCGGTCGCTGAAGTGCGCAAAGGCGAGCGGCTCGAGACCTTAAGTTACTTTAGTGAAACCTTGGGGCGCCCGCCGATGCGCAGCGAGAATCCGTTGGCTGAAGGGCTGAAGGCGGGAACAACCATTGTCGGCTCGCCCGAGACGGTTGCGGCAGGAATAGAGCGGTTGTTGTCTTTTACTGATGGCGGTGCAGGCGCCGTATTGTTCCGCTCACACGAGTGGGCCACACGCGAGCAGACCTTAAGGAGCTATGAGCTTTTCGCGCGCTGGGTGATGCCGCGTTTTCAGGGGAGTCTGACAACACTCCAGACCTCGAGACAGTGGGCAAGCGACAATCGTAGTGGCATTTTTGGTCCTCAAATGGGGGCCTTGCGCAAGGCTTTTACAGACGCTGGACAGGATGTGCCCGACCATATGCGGCTGAGGCTCCACACCGGCAAATCGCCTCTCGATGAGTAATTTTCAAGCCATCGTCACGTACGTACGATAATTAGCTGTTTTTTTTGCCGCCAAATGCTAAATTTTGCGGTCTGATTTTGTAATTACACTGCAGTCATACTTTCCACACCGATCAGCGAGGTCAACCATGAATATTCGTTTAGTGCTATCCACAACGGCTCTTGCCCTTGGATTAACCGTCACGCAGGCTTTTGCGCAGATTGCGTATGGCACGACCTTGGGTGACGACAAGTATCAGCCCTCCGTCGGGCAAAGCGGTAAAGATGTGATCTGGGTACCGACTAACGATGCCGTGGCGGATGCCATGCTCAAGGCTGCGAATGTTGGACCGAATGATCTTGTGTTTGATCTGGGGGCGGGTGATGGGAAGATCGCGATTGCCGCAGCAAAAAATTATGGTGCCCGATCAGTCGGTATTGAATACAACAAAGATATGGCAGCGCTTGCAACCCGCAATGCGGAACGCGCTGGTGTCTCAGACAAAGTCAAGATCATCCACGGTGACATTTTTGTGGAGGACTTCTCCAAGGCCAATGTGCTGACGATGTATTTGTTGCCTGATCTCAATTTGAAGTTACGTCCTACTATTCTCAAGATGGCTCCTGGCACCCGTGTCGCGACCAACTCCTTCAATATGGGCGACTGGGAACCTGATCAAGTCATTGGGACGGGTTACACCCAGGGTTACTTTTGGGTCGTTCCCGGCAATGCAGCGGGCAAATGGACAATCAAGGGCATCGATGGTGGTCAGGGCGACGTTCTTGAATTAACTCAGCGTTACCAAAAAGTGGGCGGTACGCTCACGATGAAGGGTAAGTCACAGCCCATTCTTGGTGGAGTCCTAACGGGCAATCGTTTGAAGTTCAGCTTCGTTGACCAGAACGGTCAATCACGTATTTTTGATGTCGAAATCAAGGGCAACGCCTTGACAGGCAATGTGCTCGAGAATTCGCCCTTGTACGAAGTTTCGGGTACCCGTAGTTAACAACAAAAGTTTGATCCTCTATGAACGCGCCTGCAAACAATAACGAACCTTCAAAAAGACTATCACCTTTCAGTGCGATCGCAATTATTGTTGGCATTGTTATTGGTGCAGGTATCTTCAAAACCCCCTCCATGGTGGCGGGGGTAACGGGAGACGCGGGATGGCTGCTCGTAGCCTGGTTGGCAGGTGGCCTTATTTCGCTCGCGGGTGCGTTGTGCTATGCAGAACTCGCGACGACCTACCCGCATGCAGGGGGCGATTATCATTTTCTAGCGCGCGCCTTTGGTAAGCCGATTTCGTTTCTTTACGCGTGGGCCAAGGCAATGGTCATCAATACGGGATCCATTGCCTTGCTAGCCTTCGTGTTTGGCGACTATATGAGTAAGGCGCTAAACCTCGGGCCGTACTCGACCGCGATTTGGGCGATTGGTGTCGTACTTGTTTTGACAATCGTGAACTTGATCGGCATTTATGCCGCGTCTTGGGTGCAGACGCTGTTGACGCTAACCGAAGTGTTTGGATTGATTCTAGTGGCAGTGGCTGGGTTTTATGTTGCGAGTGATGCGCCTGCATCGCCTGCTTATTTTTCATCAACACCAAGTCTCGGGATGTTTGGTTTGGCGATGGTGTTCGTGCTGCTGACGTACGGTGGCTGGAATGAAGCGGCATATATTTCTGCTGAGGTGCACGGCGGACGCAGAGCGATCGTCCCGGTCATCGTCATTAGTATTTTTGTTTTGACCATTATTTATGTGGTTGTGAATTTCGCCTTACTTTCAGGCTTGGGTTTGAAGGGGTTGGCGACCAGTAACGCGGCAGCCGCTGATTTGATGGGACAGGCGTTTGGCCCTGCGGGTGAACGTGTACTCGGTGTGTTTGTCGCAACGGCCGCGCTGACCAGCATCAATGCAACCATGATTGTGGGTGCACGTACGAATTACGCCTTGGGCAAAGATTGGCCCGCCTTGTCATTTATGGGGCATTGGGAGGGTGGTCGAGGATCCCCGACGCGAGCGTTATGGGTGCAGTCCGCTATTAGTCTCGTGCTGGTCATTTTTGGTTTGTGGCAGACCGATGGTTTTGGTGCAATGGTGGAATTCACGGCACCTGTGTTTTGGTTTTTCTTGTTTTTGGTGGGCGTATCCTTGTTCGTGATGCGGGTGAAAGATCCGTCGGCAGATCGTCCCTTCAAGGTTCCGCTCTATCCGTTCACCCCTATTGTGTTTTGCCTGACTTGCGCCTACTTAACCTACTCCAGCATTACCTATGCTGCGAGTAAAAATGCGGTGGATGTATCCTTATGGGTCATGGGGCTTGGCATTGTGGCACTGCTGCTCATGCAGTTGCGCAAAAAAATCTGAAGCCTTTAGTGCTTGAGACCTAGTACGGCGAGGGCTTCGCCGTACGTGACGGCGTCTTCGCATAAAAAAGCGACGACATCACCGTTGTCCATGTTTTCAAGAATCTGCACGATTTCTTCGGTGACATCCGTTCCTTTGGCGATTCCAGCAACGTGGATTTGCGCATCGCTTTCAAAGATTGTTTGCGGAATGATTTTTTCCACGACATGAATGTCAATTTTTGAAATGACGGTGTAGGCCTGCACGTGGAGGTCTTCGATCGTAATGCCGAGCACGAGCCCGCCCTCAATTGTTTCTTGAACACTACTTTGGATCATGAGGTCCATATCAATTCACCTTTTGAATCGTTGTTTTTTCTTCTAGGGCATTCAGGAGGGCGCTGAGCAATTGATTGAGCTCCGCACACATTAAGGTCATGTCGCTATCGAACTTTTCGGCCTCGTGATCGATTGCTGACTGTTCGGTCTCATCGAGGACATCCTGCGGCGCCACTCTTTTGATATCTAGATTTTCAGTCAGTATGAAGGACACGCGGTCATTCCAGGTCAGCGCGAGACGCGTGCATTGCTTGCCGTTCTTGATATGTTTGTCGATGTCTTCGGAGTCGAGCGCATACTTGACGTATCGGATGGTGGCCGCCTTGTCTCCGCCCGCACGAAATTCGGCATCTTGATCGATGGTGAAATGACTGGGAGGGACACCGGTCGAGATCCAGGCGGTCATGGCGGTCGCTGGACTAATCGTCACTTGTATTGGCTCAACGGGAAATGGGTAAATGGCCTTGCCTAACGCTGAGATGATCTCTTCGGCTTTCGATGTGGATGCGGTGTCGATGGCAAGCCAGTGGTTGATCGGGTCAATCCATACACGTGTGTCACGGATGAGACTGAAGGCCCGCGGCAGAAGGGCGCTAGTGACTTCCTCTTTAAGATCGCGGCGCTGTTTACGGCCAGGCTTAAAACCTTGTTGTTCCTCCAGATCTTGAGCGCGCGCTGTAACAAATTGGTTGATGACTGACGCTGGAAGTAGTTTTTTTTCTGAGCGAAAGGCACAAATGATTTGTTTACCGATCAGGTAAGCCAGACGTTGGTCTTGCTCGCGTACAGCGACCCAACCGACAGAGCTAGCTGCGCTGGCGTCAGCTTGGGCAAACCGTTCTTTATTTAAAAAGCCTTCGATCTGATCGAAGGTCCAAGTCCACTCATTTGAGAGGCGAAAAAGCTTTAGATTTTTGAACCACATAGCAGATCCGACAAAAGAGATCGATTCTAGCTGACGTAGCAGATCTTCACAGGTAAGCAGGTCTGATTTATCCCATCATCCCTTGAAAGGTTGTCCTGACAATCATCTCTGTAATTTCTTGATCCGTGAACGCACCGCCTTGTTTCAAAAAATCGGCGACTGGATCGCAGGAGCGGGCAAAAATTGTGTAGAGCATGACTTCACCAGGTAAATCTGCTGACAACTCACCGCTCGACTGTGCCTGCTGGATCCACGCGCCGAGTTGCTCGACCACGCGCCCTAGACAGTCCATATAAGGCGCGTGATTCTGTAGAGCAGACTGAATGGTGGAGCGCGTTGAAGGAAGGAGGGGCATCGTGCCTTGCAGATGGGTGCTCACCGACCAACGGACGATCGCCCGAAGCTTGTCGACCGATGCGTCAGCTTCAGGCAGGTTTGCCATCACATCGAGTGCGTGCTCAAGCAGGCGCGCCATGGACGCCGCCGCCAACGCCTCTTTCGAGACGAAGTGTTTGTACAGGCTTGCCTTAGCGATGCCTACATTTGCGGCGACCTCATCCATCGTCATCAGATCAAACCCCTTTTGCGACAGCAACTGGTTGACCGTATCGAGAATGGCCGCTTCTCTAAACAGCATTTGCTGCTGCTTAAACGAGTGTTTTTTTGGGGCAGCGGAGTTCGGCGCGAGACTTGTTTGAGCCATGGGATTCTACTTTTGGGGTAGGTGTAGTGCCAATTTTATACTAATTAGTCATAAAATAGACTACTATGTGTAAATAATTGATCGTATAGTTACAACTCAACAGTTTCGCTGACACAAAAATGGCTACTTCCCTCGATCTTAAACAAGCGGCGACAACGCATGCTTATCAGACGGCACTGCCCGAACACGTCGTCCAAGCGCATGGAGATGGCTGGCAACTATGCGGTAGAGGCGTCTTTGTCTGGACGGTCTTCCGCTGTTATTGGGCGAGTCTGTATACGCAGTCCGGTAAGTTTGAAAACACGCTACCCGCGATTCTTGATTTGAGTTATTTACGAACGCTGTCAAAAGAGCAGACCATTACGATTTCGATCGATGAGATGCTGCGACTGCATCCCGAGCACTCGGACCGTGGCCAGGCTTGGCGTGACGCGCTTGGGCAGATCATCCCGGATGTGAAAGCGGGTGATCGGCTAGTCGGGTATTTTGATCCAGCGCGTGGCGCAAACTTCTATTCAGACCATGCACCGCTTGGGTCAATTCAAGAGCCAGCATTTGCCGCTGCATTTCTCTCGATTTGGCTTGACCCAGCCACGCGTGCGAGCGCTTTGCGCGACGCTCTGTTAGGGCAACCCCAGACCTCTCCGCTTAAAGAGGTGCTGTCGTGAGCCCGCGTAGCGTTCCCCCGCGCGGCGCCCGAATCGCCGTGGTGGGTTCTGGTATCTCCGGACTTGCTGCGGCCTGGTTGCTCAAGGACAGCTATCAGGTCACCCTGATCGAGGCGGGGAGTTATTTTGGCGGTCATTCCAATACGGTGGATGTCACGTTAAACGGCCTGACACATCCGGTTGATACAGGGTTTCTCGTGCATAACGACTTAACCTATCCCAACCTCATCGCGCTCTTCAAGCATTTGAATGTCGACGTACATGCGAGCGATATGTCTTTTGGTGTGTCAATTGCCGAGCCGGATATTGAATGGGCAGGTACGGATTTATCCACGGTATTTGCTCAGCGCCGAAACCTGATTCGACCCGCTTTTCTCTCAATGTTGCGGGACATTTTGCGCTTCAACAAGAATGCACAGCGCTACTTGACTGAGACACATTCAAATACGATCTCACTCGAACAGCTCTTGGATCGAGAGCGCTTTGGTCAAACGATGCGCGATTGGTATTTGTTACCGATGGCTGCAGCCATCTGGTCTGCGCCAGTCAAAGATATCCTCGGATTCCCGGCAGCCCACTTTCTGACGTTTTGCTT
>JBILHV010000192.1:0-4202 GCA_044350305.1 Burkholderiaceae bacterium | reverse complement strand
GGCCTGACCCGCCCAAAGGGCAGCATTGGCCATGTCAGTGCGTAACGAAATATTCTCTGGATCCAGCTTGATTTGGGGTAATACTTTGACGATTTGTTGTGCGGCTGACATCGCATAGGCAAATGCCTTGGGGACACGATTGCGATTCCAGATGCTTTCCAATGCGTGGGCTAGGGCGTCGATCCCGCTATCTCGCGTGACTGACCAGGGTGCTGTCATGGCGAGTTCTGGGTCGATCACGGCCCAGTCCGCGACAATAGCTGGGCCAAAAAGAGAATGTTTTGTTTTGTTCTCGATGTCCCAGATCGTAGCCGTAGCCGATACTTCACTACCTGTACCGGCAGTGGTGGGCATCAGTATCGTCGAACACGTTTCAAACTCACCGATTTCGATTTTGCGATCGAGTATTGAGGTGACTGAGACGTGTGCGGGCAAATTCAAGCGGACTGATTTCGCCAAGTCGAGGGTGCTCCCTCCTCCAATGGCGATAATGATCGGTAGGTTACGTCTAGTATGGACTGCCCAAAATTTTTGCCGGAGTTCATCTGCAAGTGCTAGGGTTGGCAAGCCATCTGGGCATCGTATGACATCCAACAGGTTGGATCCTAATAGCGTGCGCAGCTCGTCGACCAGTGAATCTGGAGCCTGGTGATAAATCAACACCACCACGGGGTGCGTGTTGACGAGCTCGGGTAGCTTGCGTCGCGCCCCTGGCTGGATAAGAATCTCAGGTTTGGCGGACATCAAGTGACCTGCTTGCGGAGATAAGCCGAAATAACATCAATAATCGTGACCGAGCCGATCAGAATGATTAATACAGCGCACGTCTGGGCGTATTGAAAGCTGCGGATGACTTCGTACAAGATCACGCCGATTCCGCCTGCGCCCACCATACCCACAACCGAAGCGGACCGAACATTCGATTCAAATCTATAAAGACAGAAAGAAATCCACATGGGTAGTACCTGTGGAATGATTCCAAAAACTATTTCCGCTAATCGCGAACCCCCTGCGGCACGAATACCTTCTACAGGACGCGGATCAATGGCCTCAACGGCTTCCGAAAATAGTTTTGATAGCGTACCCGTCGTGTGGATAAAGAGCGCAAGGACGCCCGCGAAAGGTCCGAGACCCACCGCCACGATGAAGAGTAAAGCAAACACCATTTCATTGACCGCGCGTAAGGCGTCCATCAGGCGCCGTGCTGGTTGATAAATAACAGGACTCACCACGTTGGAGGCGCACAAGAATCCTAAAGGAATCGATGCGGCGATCGCTAAGAGAGTACCCCACAGTGCGATATGGATCGTGACAATCATCTCTTTGATGTAGATGCGCCAATCCATGAAATTTGGCGGGAAAAAGTCATTTGCAAGCGTGACAATATTCCCGGAGTACTTCACCAAATCGAGGGGGCGAATCTCTGCCCCCTGCCAAGCCCAGCCCGCAATCAGGATCGCGACGGCCCAGCCTACGTAGTAGGTCAGACCATGTCGACTGGACTGGTCATGCGCACGAATGCGTTCGAGCGCGTCGATTTGGTGTGTGGCGCTCATTATTGAAGTTTCGCGAGAGCCTGATCAATTTCAGCAAGCTTGGCTGCGCGTTCGGCATCGCTCATGCCTGGTGCATTTTCAAACTTCTTACGGTCTCTGAAGAGCTCTAACTGACGGATTGGCTTGAGCTGATCATTTGTAGAAGCACGGAACCCGCCGTAGTTATAGATATTCTTCAAAACCAGTTTTTCTGCCTCGTCTGTTTTTGCATAGTTCAAGACGAATGTGCGGATTTTCTCTTTGATGGCAGGATCAAGGTCTTTGCGCCAGACAAAAGGATCGCTAGGAATGAGCGGGCTCTTCCAGATGATACGCAGCTGGTTATACAAGTCAGGGCGAGTAGTCTGTAAACGGCCCATATCTTCCGTGTTATTTGTCGCCACATCGAGTTGTTTTGCGAGTACGGCTTGGATATTGTTACCGTGGCTGCCATTGCGCACCGTCTTGAATACCGCACGTGGATCGACTTTTCGCTCAGCGAACACGTAGTAGCTAGGAACTAAAAATCCTGATGTGGAGTTTGGATCGCCGATTCCGAAGTTGATCGCCTTCGCATTTTTGAAGACATCGTCTAGGTTCTTGTAGGGCGAGTCTTTATGGGTAATGAGCAGCGCTTCGTAGCCGAAACTTCCATCGGCATACATGAGCTGTGCGAAGATTTCGCCATTGGCCCGATCGACTGCTTCCATGGCAGCTTTATTGCCATACCAGGCAACCTGGACTTTATTAAAGCGCATCGCCTCGATTACGCCAGCGTAGTCTGTTGCGTAAAAGGATTTAATCGTTAACCCAGTCTTTTTTTCCATGTCCTTAAAGAAAGGTTCCCACTTTTCACGCTGAGCTGAAGCTGAATCGGTGGCGATAATGCCAAACGAGATCTCTTGTGCAAGGGTCACGGCACTGCTCAATGCGAGACAGGCGCTCAGCAATAAATGCTTAAATTTCATATTTCTCTCCGGTTAAATGATCTAGGCGCTAACAAATGAAATATCTTTCGTGTGGATGTGCCGTGGCGCTACGACCTCTTCGGTCAAGAGCTCTTGTGCGTCGGCACCGTACAACTGCTTGAGGCGTTGTTCGCTCAGGTCTGCGATCGGACCGTCATAGACCAGTCGTCCGCGGCTCATGCCCAGGGCGCGCTGACAGTATGTTCTTGCAATGGAAATTTGATGCAAGCTCACGACAAGTGTCATACCTAGCTCTTTCGTGAGCCCAAACAGCACGTCCATCACTTTGCGCGCCGACTCTGGGTCTAGGGAGGCGACGGGTTCGTCAGCCAGCAAGACTTTTGCGCCTTTCAGGAGCGCTCGGGCAACCGCCACACGCTGTTGCTGACCACCAGATAGCGTCGAGGCGCGTTGATAGGCCTGCGGACCGAGTCCGACCATATCGAGACATTCCAATGCCTTGACACGTTCGGCCTCTGAGAAGCGCCGCAACAGCACATCAAAAGTGCTTTTATGATGTACACAACCAATTAACACGTTGGTTAATACATCTAGCTGCCCAACAAGATTGAATTGCTGAAAAATGACGCCTGTCACTTTGCGTGCCTCGGAGATCTCGGAGCCAACGCGATCATTTTGGAGCGTAAGCTTTGAGCCAATCCGGATGTCACCACTGCCAACATCCATGCGCGATAAGCCGCACAGCATGCGAATGAGGGTGGATTTTCCTGAGCCCGAAGCGCCCAACAGTGCAACGCATTCTCCGGCCGCTATTGAAAATGACACATTGTCGAGAGCCTTAAAGTGACTGTGTTGGCCCTTCGAAAGTGCAGGAAACGTCTTGGAGACGTTTTGTGCAGCAATCATTTGCGCTGCACCAAGCGGCAGTGTTGAGGATGTCGAATTCATAGACTCGACTGTAAAGAGCGATTATTACAAGTCGATGAATGGAGAGAATTATTTTGTACCGTATCTAAATTGCAACGAGGGGGTCTGCTACTTCCTCCTGCTGCGCAGCCCCACGATATGGCCAATGAATGACCTTCAGCTCTCCGCTGTAGGTTTCGACGATGGCCGAGAGACTTTCCACCCAGTCACCGTCGTTGCAGTAAAGAATTCCATTAATTTCGCGTATCTCGGGCCTGTGGATGTGACCGCACAGCACGCCGTCGTAGCCACGGCGTCTGGCTTCGTCCGTCACGACGGTTTCGAATTCGGTAATAAAAGAGACAGCATTTTTTACTTTGTGTTTTAAGTACTGAGACAAAGACCAGTAGGACAGCCCAAGTTTGTGACGGGCGTGATTGAATGAATTGTTTAACCTTAAGATTAAGGAGTAGAGTGAGTCTCCCAAATAAGCCAACCACTTTGCATGCTGGATGATCCCATCAAAGAGGTCACCGTGGGTGATCCACAGGCGCCTTCCATCCAGCAGTTCATGGGTGGTCTCATCAAGAATTTCGATATCCCCGAAGGCCATGCCTAGGAACTGACGGAGTACTTCGTCATGATTGCCAGCGATATAGGTGACGTGCGTCCCTTTTCTTGATTTTCGAAGAATTTTCTGCACAACGTCGTTATGGCTTTGGCGCCAGTACCACCCTTTTTTTAGTTGCCAGCCGTCAATGATATCGCCTACTAGGTACAGTTTGTCGGATTCGTTCCACTTTAAAAAATCGAGTAGATACTCCGCTTCGCA
>JBILHV010000191.1:0-4206 GCA_044350305.1 Burkholderiaceae bacterium | reverse complement strand
TTACGAAGCTCGCGAAGGCGCATCCTGAGCGTGTCTGCGTTATTCTTCAACATATAGGAGCGTTGATCGCCAAATGTGTATTGATAAACCGTGTATGACTATTCGACCAAGATACCAGAATATGAAGACTCTTGTGGCAGTTGTTCTCGGCTGTTTGCTGATCTCTTCGAAAGCGCACACGCAGCCGGCTGCATCTGCCGGCTCAACGACTGAGCAATTTGTTTTGAAGTCGGACGGAACCCTCGTGCCAGTTGCGGGGGCGGATGGCGCCTCGACTGCAGCGCAAAGTGGCACCACAGGCGCAGCGCCTCAGGCATCGCCCCGCACTACGACGCCGATCGCCGCACCCAAAGCGTCAAGCCCAAGCGCCCCCGCCAATAGCAGCAGGGCAATAAGCGCCGCATCGGTGGCAAGCTCAGGAACAATTGCTGACCCGGAATCTACCTCTGCCGCGCAAGCGGTGGCGGCGGCCCGTCAGGCGCTGAACAACAAGCAGTTCGCACAACTCTCGAGCTTTGTGCCTAAGGCGCGGGGCGATATTTTGGCGATTTATCCCGAGTATTGGGCCGTGCGTACCAAGGTCTGGTCGTATAACGCGGTGGGCGCGCGCGAGGAGATTCAAAGGTTTTTGGAAAAATACAAAGGCTCTTACCTAGAAGATCGTTTGCGTACGGACTGGATTCTGATGGCCGCACGTCAGGGTGACTTTGGCATCGTGCGTGAGCTCGGTGCGGTGCGCCAAAGCAGTAGCAACGTATCCTGTGCGCAGCTTGAGGCGAGCCATATGACTGGGCGACGCGCTACGGTCCTTGATGCGACCAAAGTCTTTGCTCCGGCGCCGGCCTGCTGGAAATTGTTTGATCAGCTGGTCGCAGATCGTGTGCTGAGCAACGAAGACTTGCTACCCTATTTGCAGGACGCATTGGAAGATAACAAGACGACCGATGCCAGAAAATTTGCCGCTTATATTTTTGAATCTGCGGACTTAAGCGCCTACGATGCGATGATGGCTGGGCCCGCTAAGTGGCTGTCGTCGCAAACGGGCTCGGTATCTGGGATCCGCGCTGAAGTTGTCGCTCTGGGTCTTGCGCGCCTCGCACGATCGGATCTGAATGCTGCCGTTGCCGCCACCCAAGGCACCTGGAGTTCACGTCTGCCCAAGAAGAATCTGCAATGGGCCTACGGCCAGCTTGGCTTATGGGGGATGATGCGTCTCGATCCCCTTGCAATCGACTGGTACAAAGAGTCGGGTGGTGTACGGTTGTCTGTTCATAACGAAGCATGGCGGGTGCGTGCTGCCTTGCGCCAGCCCAAGATTGATTGGGCGTGGGTGATTCGCCATATCGATCAAATGACGGCCGCACAGAAAGCAGATTCGACTTGGGTGTATTGGAAGGCTCGCGGACTGGCTGCGACGGGTAAAAAGAATGACGCACAAAAGGCGTACGCATCGATTGCAACGGAGTACAGTTTTTATGGCCAACTCGCAGCCGAAGAGTTGGGTAAGTCTATTGCCGTACCCGATCGCCCCGCACCAGTGACCGCTCAGGAACTTGCACAAGCGCGTGCCAACCCAGGCTTGCGCCGTGCAGTGACACTGTTTAAACGCGGTTGGCGCACGGATGCGGTGCCGGAGTGGAACTTCACGCTATTAGGGATGACAGATCGCGAATTGCTTGCCGCTGCAGAGCTTGCCCGACAAGAACATATTTATGATCGCGTGGTGGTGACCTCTGGACGCACTAAAAAGGAAGTCGACTTCACCCAACGCTTTGTCGCGCCGTTTGAATCGCGTGTGAGTGAGCAGGCTCGCGCGGTCGATGTAGATCCGGCCTGGGTGTATGGCTTGATCCGTCAGGAATCCTTGTTCATCATGGATGCACGTTCGCACGTTGGCGCCTCGGGACTGATGCAGTTAATGCCAGCGACCGCACGGTGGATGGCCACTAAAATCGGCATGAAGGATTTCACGCCGAGCAAGGTCAACGATTTCGACACCAACACCAAGCTCGGGACCAGTTACCTGAGCATGGTGCAGTCTGATTTGGGTGGGTCGCAGGTATTGGCGAGCGCTGGCTATAACGCAGGCCCTGGTCGGCCAATGCTGTGGCGCTCGCGTTTAAGCGCACCTGTCGAGGGCGCGATTTTTGCCGAGACTATTCCGTTTAACGAGACGCGTGACTACGTTAAAAAAGTGATGTCGAACGCAACGTATTACGCGGCGCTTTTTAGCGGGCAGCCTCAATCGCTTAAGCAGCGCTTGGGTCAGATTGACCCTCAACCGTATGCGCGCAGCCCTTTGCCATGAGCACTGATCCCGTCGTCGCTGGCTTGCAGGCCTACGTCGTCGGCGGTGCAGTGCGCGATGCATTGCTAGGGCTGCCTCATGGCGATCGCGATTGGGTTGTGGTGGGTACAACACCCGAAGAGATGGTGAAGCGGGGTTTTATTCCCGTCGGTGGTGACTTCCCTGTTTTTCTGCATCCAAAAACAAAAGAGGAATACGCGTTAGCCCGCACAGAGCGTAAATCTGGTCGCGGGTATAAGGGCTTTACGTTTTATACCGGTGTGGATGTCACAATTGAGGAAGATCTTCGCCGCCGTGATCTGACCGTAAACGCCATTGCGCAAGCCGAGTCGGGCGCATTGATCGACCCGCTAAATGGTCAAGCGGATTTGAATGCACGCGTGTTTCGGCATGTCGGCGAGGCCTTCAAAGAGGACCCGGTGCGGATTTTGCGTCTAGCCCGCTTTGCTGCGCGTTTTGTAGATTTCACTGTCGCACCTGAAACGATGGCCCTTTGTCGGGCGATGGTGGCCGAGGGTGAAGTGGATGCGCTCGTGCCCGAGCGTGTCTGGCAAGAGCTGTCTCGCGGTTTGATGTGCAGACAGCCCTCTCGCATGGTTCAGGTGCTGGATGAAGCTGGGGTTCTGCCCAGAGCACTGCCACAGTGGCAGTCAAGTGGGCGGGTACTGACAGCCGTCGATAGCCCTTTGGCGCAGATGCTTGCGCTCGATGCGCGATATGCCTTGTTTTGTTTGAGCACGGAGGATCGTGCGGGTCTGTCGCGGCAATTGCGTGCGCCGGGTGATTGCGCGGACATGGCACGTCTTCTGCCGGTTGTTCTTGAGGCATGTCAGGCTCAACAGAATGCAGAGTCTGTGCTCAGTCTGTTTGAGGTTTGCGATGCGCTGCGTAAACCAGATCGTTTACGGGCCTTGTTACGCACGGCGGGAGTGGTGGCTGTTGTGAATGCCGAGCAATGGGAACAGCGGTTGCAATGTGTGCTGGGTGTGGATGCTGGTCAAGCGGCAAAACAGGTGAGTCATCCTGCAGAGATCAAAGCAGCGGTGCGTCAGGCGCGATTAAGTGCGTTACTTCGCGCGTTACTCAGCGCGTAATCTTGATTGCTTTCTTGAGCGCTTAAAAGTCAGAGCGACCCGCTTCGATCGCCGCGTGTAAAACCGACGAGTGGGCCCGTCACGCCTCGCCCAAGCGCGATGACTTTAAACAATTCGCCCATCTCGGCTTCAGAAATCAATTTTTGTACAGCACCGTTGGCTTGTGCCAGCAGGCGCGGTGATGTGGGTGCGTAAGCGGCGAGGATGTCAGCCAAACCTGTATTCAACAGAAAACGCGCCTGAGAGGTATAGCCCAGTACATCGAGCCCGGCGGTTTGTGCTGCGTGTGCGATGGCAGTGAAGTCTACGTGTGCAGTGATGTCTTGTAGACCTGGCGCGAAAAACACATCGTCGTGTGCCCGGTGCTGGATGTGGCACATCAGCGTGCCCCGATGACGTTGCGGGTGATAGTACTCGTGGCGCGGAAAACCATAATCGATCAAAAGTGCCGCACCCCGGGTCAGCCACGTGCCTAGGTTGTTGACCCACGCTTCGGCTTGAAGATTGATCTCAGAGCGATAGTCCGGCAACGCGGGCATACGATCTTGCATCGCGTGAGTCAGTGCGTCGGAGGCGAGCTGGTCTTCAAAGACAAAATCTTGTCTGCCATCGATTGCCATTACTGACTTCACGCCTCGGACGTGCAGGGTGCCGCTTTCCGTCCAGCGAAACAATTCCACGGGCATTGCATCCAAGACTTCATTGGCAACGATGCACCCCGCGAACTGTTCTGGAGAACGATCGAGCCATTGCACACGTGTGCCCCAGCGCGCGAGTCGTTCTTGTTGCCTGTGCTTAAGGTCT
>JBILHV010000190.1:0-4224 GCA_044350305.1 Burkholderiaceae bacterium | reverse complement strand
GCCCTGGTGTGCGGGTCAAACCAAGGTCAATGACGCCATTTTGCACATCACACTCAAATCCGGTAATTTCGGCACGGAAGATTTTTTACTCAAAGCCTTTGGAAAATTATCGTCATGCGTAGTGTGACTGAAACAGAGCATTTGATTTTTTTGCGACAAGAGATCTGCCGAATAGGTCGAAGCTTGTTTGAAAGAGGCTACGTCCACGGGTCGACCGGCAACATCAGCGTTCGTGTGCCGCAGGCAGATGGCGGTGGATTTTTGATCACGCCGACTGACGCATGCTTGGGCTTCCTTGATTCGGCACGTTTGTCCCGTATCGACGCGCAAGGCGAACAGATCAGTGGCGACCGGGCGAGTAAAACGTTGGTACTGCATCGGCGTATTTATGATTGCGATCCGCAGGCGGGCTGCGTGGTGCATACGCATTCTTCCTGGTTGGTGGATTTAACATTGCGCGGAGTCTGGTCTAAAGATGACATCGTTCCGCCGATCACGCCTTACTATGTGATGAAGGTCGGGCATGTTCCACTGGTCGAATATTGCCGACCTGGGGCACCAGCCGTGGCCGACACCATTGAGCAGTTGATTCATTCTTATCGAGCTAAAGGTCTGTCATTGCGAGCAGTTATGTGCGATAAGCTCGGCCCACAAGTGTGGGGCGCGAATCCCAGCATTGCGATGGCAACGCTCGAAGAGCTGGAAGAGACTGCTAAGCTTTGGTTGCGAGGTGGATGCGCAGCGAAACCGCTCGCGGAGTCTTCGATACAAGAACTGCGTGAACTCTTTAAGGCGTCTTGGTAAACATGAATATTCTCATTACGGGTGCAGCAGGATTCCTCGGTACCTTGCTGACCCAAGAACTACTTAAGCGTGGTCAATTGTGCGGCCAGCCGATCAAGTCATTGATGCTTACTGATTTGTATGCCCCGTCGCGCCAAGAAATTACATCGCATCCGCTTGTGAAGACCGATGTGGGAGACTTGCTCACGCGTATCGATACCTTGTGTGTGCGTGACTATGACGCGGTTTTCCATTTCGCTTCCGCAGTGTCTGGTGAATGTGAAGCTGATTTTGATTTGGGTTTGCGCTCAAATTTGGATACAACCAGGAAGTTACTGGATGCCTTGCGCGCTCAGCACGCGCGAAGCACGCGTGCACCCTTGTTATTCTTTCCAAGTTCTGTTGCAGTGTTTGGTTCTGATCCGGCGATACCGTTGTCAGACGTTGTGCGTGACGATACCCTGCCAACGCCGCAATCTAGTTATGGAATCCATAAATTTATTTGTGAGCAGCTCATCGCAGACTACACGCGCAAGGGTTATATCGACGGGCGTGCCGCGCGACTGATGACGGTGTCCGTCAGGCCTGGGCGTCCTAATGGTGCGGCCTCTAGTTTCTTGTCCGGCATCGTGCGCGAGCCCTTGTCAGGCATTGCGTCGGTGTGTCCTGTTGAACTGTCGACTCCTGTTGCGCTGTCTTCTCCCAATAATACGATTGCGGGAATTCTGAGCGTTGTCGAAACAAGCCGCGAAGGTTTCGCAGGACGTACCGCGTTGAATCTACCTGCGCTGACCGTGACCGTTGGCGAAATGTTGCAAGCGCTCAAAGAAGTCGCTGGGCCAGAAGTTGCTGCTCTGGTGACCGTACAGCCTGACGCGACCATTAAGCGCATTGTCGGCGGTTGGCCTCCTCGGTTTGATTGCCAACGCACGCACCAGCTCGGGTTGAAGGCCGACGCCTCTTACCGAGCTGTGATCGAACAGTACATCGAAATGGCCGGGATTAAACGACCAGAGGGTGCGCCGCGCCATCCATCGTAATGATGGTGCCGGTCACGTAGCTGGCACGGCTTGACGATAAATAAACAACGGTGTCAGCGACTTCCTCGGGCGACGCAAGGCGGCCCATGGGTACGCGTGCCGTTGCTTTCTCAATCGCTTGCTCCACCGAGATGTTCTCGTGCTTCGCTGCGACTTTCATTCCTTCCATTAGACGGTCTGTCGCCGTTGCGGCCGGATTCACTGCATTGACGCGCACACCATGCGGGGCGTAGGCGGCGGCGAGTCCAGCGCTGGCGAGCATCAAGGCTGCATTCGCGCTGCCTCCAGAGATATGCAATACCGAGGGCGATTTACCACCGTTGCCGACCACGTTGACCACGACGCCTTTCTTGCGCGCGCCCATTCTCTTGATGCAGGGATCCAGCATGTTGATGTAGGTAAAGAACTTTGAGTTCATCGCATCGCGCCAGTTCTCTGGCTTGAGGTCTCCGGCGGCGACCCGTTTTGCAGCACCCGCGGAGTTCACCAGCACATCCACAGGGCCAAAGGCCTTCTCTGCTGCGTCGAGTGCGACAACGGCCGAGTCTGCGTCTTTAAGATCGGCGGCATAGATTGCGATGTGCGCGGCCGCGGCTGGGTTTTGTGCGCTCAATTCCTTCTTGGCGGTCTCTAGGTTTGCCTGATCACGCGAAACCAGACTGACTTTTGCGCCTTCCTCTAGAAATACTTTTGCGCAAGCCAGACCGATCCCTTTGCTGCCGCCCGTAATAAGAACGTGATGATTTTTTAGATGTAAGTCCATGCCTGCTCCAGGTGTATAAGAGTACGAAGTTGAGTTTAAAAAATGATTGAGCCGTTGATTAAACGCTACGAATGATGCCTTGGTCTCTTAGGCTATCAATGTCAGAGTCCGAATAGCCCAAACTCTGTAGAAGCGCGACGGTATCGGCTCCGATGCGGGGCGAGGCGTTCCGAATTCTTAGGCGCTCGCCATTCATCGCTAGCGGCAATAGTGGGGCGCGGGTTTCAATATCTTTGCCTGAACTGGTGTTGTCCGCAGCAACCGTCATCGGAGCGAGGCCGCCGGTCGCCAGTAAGTGCGGATCCTCAAAGAGTTCATGTGGACGCGTAATCGGTGCGTAGGGAAGTCCGGCTTTCTCGAAACGTTCACTGAGCTCTTTTGCGCTCAATGTGGCAAAGCGTTCGCGCAAGATCGGCATCAACCAACTACGGTTCTGCACACGCTCGTTGTTCGAACCGAGTCGCGCATCTGCTTTCAGGTCGTCAAAGGCAAACTCTTTGCAAAGTAATGCCCATTGCGTATCACTCACGGCGGATAGAAATATTTGCTCGCCATCTTTGACGGTGAAGACGTCGTAAACCGCCCAGGCACTGAGGCGGTTAGGCATGGGGTTTGCCGGCTTGCCTGTGACGGCAAACTGCATCATATGTTGCGCCACCAAAAAGACATTGTTTTCAAATAGCGCGCTGGCAACTTCTTGACCGTGGCCTGTGCGATGGCGTTGCTGCAGAGAGGCCAAGACACCGATCGCGCCAAACATGCCGCCCATGATGTCGTTGACGCTCGCGCCCGCGCGTAACGGCTGTCCTGCAGGCCCAGTCATGTAAGCTAGGCCTCCCATCATTTGTACGACTTCGTCTAGTGCGGTGCGATTGTCGTAGGGGCCAGGTAAGAAGCCCTTGTGCGAGACGTAAATCAGGGCGGGGTTGAGCTTGGATAAAGCGGGGTAGCCAAACCCGAGCTTATCCATTGTGCCGCTTTTGAAGTTTTCACTAAATACATCGGCGCCTGACACAAGCTTCAGAATAATTTCGCGGCCAATCGGGTTCTTAACGTCAATCGAGATGCTTTTCTTGTTGCGATTGAACATGGGATAGAAACCAGCGCCTGAACCCAGCAGTCTGCGGGTGTTATCGCCCGCAAGGGGTTCGACTTTGATCACCTCGGCACCCAGATCGGCCAAGATCATGCCGCAGGTTGGACCCATCACCATATGGGTGAATTCAACGACACGTATCCCTGCTAGGGGTAGGGCTTCAGACATGTATTACCTTTTCGCAACTTCAATGTGGTTTGTTGGGTTTTGGATCACGGGTTGTTATACCATCGCTGTTGTGGCTAGTGCTCGTTGTTCTTTTCCCCGCAGGAGGCAGGTTTTTATGCAGTGCAGCATTTCCATCCGAGCTGTTGACTACCTTAACCCTGATGACCGCAAGGATTTGTTGGCGATGCTTGATATGTACGCCAGGGATCCGATGGGGGGCGCAGAAGCTCTGCGGGCGGACGTCAAAGAACGACTTTGCGACGACTTGGCGAAGTTTCCTGGGGCCGTGAGTTGGCTGGCGAGCAGCCAAGCTCGCCCGGTGGGTCTGCTCAACGCGATGCCCGGGTATTCAACGTTCAAGGCGCGGCCGCTCA
>JBILHV010000213.1:0-3903 GCA_044350305.1 Burkholderiaceae bacterium | reverse complement strand
GCGTGAGTCAGGCGTTTTTTTGATTTGATCCAGTACCTGAGTAATTTGATCGATATGCTGGCCGTCTGGTGTGGGCCAAGAACGCCACTGCACGCCGTAGACGGGCCCTAGGTCACCGGTCGGACTCGCCCATTCGTCCCAGATTGTGCAGCCGTTTTCCTGTAGCCACCGCACATTTGAATCGCCTCTTAAGAACCACAGCAGCTCGACAAAGATACTGCGCGTGTGCAGTTTCTTTGTAGTGACCATAGGGAAGCCCTTGGAAAGATCGAAGCGCATTTGATAGCCAAAGACCGAGCGCGTGCCGGTACCTGTGCGGTCTGTCTTGTTGACGCCCGTGGTGTACACGTGGCGCATAAAGGTTTCGTACTGGTTCATCATTTTGGTCGGGTGTGGCGTTAAGCGGTGGGCGGCGCAGCGGCACCGGTTTGAACGATTTCGGCTGACCAAGTAATGGCTGCGGTGTGTGCCATCATGGCCGAAGCCGAACAATATTTTTCGTGGGACAAGGCAATCGCGCGCTCCACCGCTGCGCGCGGGACGTTGTCGCCGGCGACCGTAAATACAAAATGGATCTTGGTGAAAACCTTTGGGTCGACGTCGGCGCGCTCTGCTTGCAACTTGACTGAGCAACCTGTGATGGCGTGACGCCCGCGTTTTAGAATCAGCACGACATCGTAGGCCGTGCAACCGCCAGTTCCCGCGAGCAGCAGCTCCATCGGGCGAGGGGCTAGGTTGTGGCCGCCACCCTCGGGTGCGCCGTCCATGGCTGCAATGTGCCCAGTCCCTGTTTTTGCGACGAACAGCATGCCTTGCGGCCCGCCCCAGTCAATGTTGACTTCCATATCTGATCCTTAGCGTTGAAGCAAGAATGATAATCCTTTCGGGCCTAGAAAGGATCGAGTCCTCGGCCCCATAGGGCGGGCTAAAATGGCTGTAAATCGATTGTGGAGTGAGTCATGCAGGATTCTTTGCCGAAATTGGCTTCAGGCTTTGTACGCCGCCACGGCCTGTTTGATGCGTTGATCGCAGAGGCAGACATGGCCTTGCAGGTGCTTTCGGGGGCCGTCCGTTCTAAGCGTCCGAATCCGGCTGCTACGTTGGCACCCGAACCTCAAGAGCTGGATACGGCACAAAAGAGGCATGCCGCGGGGCTTATGCGTGTGAACCACGTCGGCGAAATTTGTGCGCAGGCGCTTTATCGGGGTCAGTCCGTCGTTTGCAAGGATCCGGGGTGTACCCAGGTTCTGCTCGAGGCGGCTGCAGAAGAGGTGGACCACTTGGCCTGGTGTGCAGAGCGCTTATCCGAGCTTGATGCGCGTCCGAGCATCTTAAATCCTATCTGGTATCTCGGGTCCTTTGTCCTCGGCTCCCTGGCAGGTCGCTCGGGTGTGGCCCATAATCTTGGGTTCATGGCGGAAACAGAGCGGCAGGTTGAGGCCCACTT
Source organism: Burkholderiaceae bacterium (assembly GCA_044350305.1). GTDB lineage: Bacteria > Pseudomonadota > Gammaproteobacteria > Burkholderiales > Burkholderiaceae_B > Zwartia. The sequence continues at coordinate 2,456 of JBILHV010000213.1, read as the reverse complement.
GGATAGTCACCTAGAGCGCTTGCCCGCTCACGACAGTCGTTCTCGCGCCATCGTGCTTCAAATGAAAAATGATGAGATCAAACATCGGGAAACAGCGGAAAACCACGGGGCATTGCCTCTACCGGCACCGGTGAAAGGGGTCATGCAGGCCATTTCACGCTTAATGACAACGACGGCCTATCGAATCTGAGCGCTATAAATTCGCCTTTTATGTATGTTGTTGCGATGCACAAAAACAACGAATTACCGGTTTTTTCATAGGGGAAATCAAATATTCTTGCAATGCACAAAAAAATAGTCTATTATTCATTTATGGAAGTTAAGTACCAAGTTGGTTAGCTGTTCGTCGCCCAAAGCGACCTGATAGTTAAAGCAACTGAGGCACACCAAGTGTGTTCCCTCCTTAACTTGCCACGGTTGTCTCCTCCACCCTCCTCAATAGGTGGATTTAGCCCAAGACTGCAAAGTCTTGGGCTTTTTTTTATATCGACCGACTCTCCCGTATCATCTCGGTTTGAGCGGGTTACCGATAGACTGCGATTACGCACCTCACAGAGCTGTGTCTTGCCGGAGAATATTTTGCACATTCAGGATGTCAAACTTGCGATTGTGGGGCTCGGTTACGTTGGCTTGCCCCTAGCGGTTGAGTTCGGTAAGCAACGCAGTGTCTTGGGCTTTGATATCAATACGGCGCGCATAAACGCACTCAAGAATGGGCATGACCACACGCTCGAGGTGGACGACATGGAGCTCGCCACTGCGAAACATTTGCGGTATACCGACCAGCGCGCGGATCTCGCGCAGGCGAATGTCTTTATCGTGACGGTGCCCACGCCCATTGATGAGTACAAGCAGCCTGATCTGACGCCCCTGGTTAAAGCCAGCGAAACAATCGCTCAGGCGCTCAAAGTCGGGGATATCGTCATTTATGAGTCGACGGTCTACCCAGGTGCGACCGAAGAGGTTTGCGTGCCTGTGCTCGAGCGCGTGTCTGGCTTACGCTATAACGTCGATTTTTTTGCAGGCTACAGCCCTGAACGTATCAATCCTGGCGACAAAGAGCATCGTGTCAGTACGATTAAAAAAGTCACGTCAGGCTCAACACCCGAGGTGGCTGGTTTAGTTGATGCGCTATACCGCCAGATCGTCGTAGCCGGGACGCATTTGGCGCCGAGCATACGCGTAGCGGAAGCAGCCAAGGTCATTGAGAATACGCAGCGCGATGTCAATATCGCGTTGATCAATGAGTTAGCGCTCATCTTTAATAAACTCGGCATCGACACCGAGGCGGTGCTGCAAGCCGCGGGAACGAAATGGAATTTTCTTCCGTTCAGGCCCGGGCTGGTGGGCGGACATTGCATTGGCGTCGACCCATATTACTTGACACACAAAGCGCAATCTATTGGTTATCACCCAGAGATTATTCTGGCGGGACGGCGACTCAATGACAGCATGGGAGGCTATGTGGTGTCGCAGCTCGTCAAGGCGATGACGCGTGAACGCATTTACGTAGAGGGCGCACGCGTGTTGGTGATGGGGCTGGCGTTTAAGGAAAACTGCCCAGACTTACGCAATACGCGCGTGGTCGACATCATCAAAGAGCTTGGTGAGTACAACGTGAATGTGGATGTGTACGATCCTTGGGCCGATCCCAAAGAGGCTGTGCATGAGTATGGCATCCATCCCGTGCAGACTCTTGAAGTTGGACGGTACGACGCAGTGATCATGGCAGTCGCACATCGGCAGTTTGCTGAATTGGGTATCGAGGCGATTCGTGCTTTAGGCAAACCCAAGCATATTCTGTACGACTTGAAATATATATTCACCGCCGAGCAGTCGGACCTACGTCTTTGACGTCACACCATAAGCGTATCAATATCTGACATGACTACCAGTCGCTATCATGAAGTTCAGGCGTCGCTGCGCGCCAAGCCAAGGAAATGGCTTGTGACGGGATGTGCCGGCTTCATCGGATCTAATCTGGTGGAGACCTTGCTCGCACTCGATCAGCAGGTCGTGGGGCTCGACAATTTTGCAACGGGACATCGGCATAATCTAGACGAGATCCAGGCATCTATATCGGGTGCACAGTGGTCGCGATTTGTTTTCCACGAGGGTGATATTCGTGAGCCCGCAATGTGTGCCCATGCGGTGTCTGGCGTAGATTATGTGCTGCATCAAGCCGCGCTTGGCTCTGTGCCGAGATCACTTAAAGATCCCGCGACAACGAACGATGTAAATATTTCAGGCTACCTGAATATGTTGATCGCTGCGCGTGATGCGGCGGTGTCGGCGTTTGTGTATGCGGCCTCAAGCTCAACCTATGGGGATCATCCAGGTTTGCCCAAAGTGGAAGATCGAATCGGTAAGCCTCTATCCCCGTATGCCGTGACGAAGTATGTCAACGAGTTGTATGCCGACGTATTCGCACGGTCGTATGGTTTTGCGAGTGTAGG
>JBILHV010000048.1:0-9004 GCA_044350305.1 Burkholderiaceae bacterium | reverse complement strand
CAAGATCCCGAAGGCGCTTACGCGGCGGTGATACCGAAGTGGATTGCAGCAATGATTCGCGGTGACAATGTGCTCGTCAACGGAGACGGTGACACCAGTCGTGATTTTTGTTTTGTTGAGAATGCGGTACAGGCCAATATTCTTGCTGCGGTTGCCGCACCCGAAGGCAGGAATCAGGTCTATAACGTGGCAGTCAATGCACGCATCAGTCTGAATGAGCTGTTTAGTTTATTGACGCATGCTTTGGCTCGACAAGGCGTGCAATACGATAAAGAGGCGGTGTACCAAGACTTCAGGGCGGGTGATGTACGGCATTCGCAGGCTGACATCAGCAAGGCCCGCACGCTCTTAGGTTATGCCCCCACGCATACGATCGCACAGGGCCTGGAGGTCGCGATGCCTTGGTACGTCAAGTTCTTGGGTTAGCAAGGACGCAGCACGTCACTGTATCTCGAGTTAACCGCTAGCGAGCTTGCGTACCCAGTGCGCAGTTGATGGATCGTAAGGGCTGACGGCCGGGTCACTGCCCAGGGCATCGAGCCGTCTTTCAATGTCGCCGGCTAAGCGTTTGCCAAACTCTACGCCCCATTGATCAAAGGGGTTAATCCCCCAGAGCACGCCTTCGGTAAAGACCTTGTGTTCATACAGCGCAAGCAAAGCGCCAAGCTGCTTGGCATCTAGCTGTGGCAGGACAATCAGTGTCGAAGGCCGACCGCCTGGATGCACGCGATGTTTGGCTAACATCGCAGCGGCCTGCGGATCTTTTTCCTTCAATGAAGCGGCAGCAAGTGCTTGCTCATAGGATTTCCCTTCGAGTAGAGCTGCTCGTTGCGCTAAGCAGTTTGCGATCAGCAGGCGGTGGTGACGCGTATGCCGATGATCTGGTTTTGCGCAAAGAATGAAGTCGACCGGCGCGCCTTTGCCATCCTGATGCAGCCATTGAAAAAAAGTATGCTGACTATCAGTGCCAGGCATTCCCCACACCGCAGGGCTGCTTGGGACATCTAAAGTCGTGCCGTCGCGCTGCGTTGATTTGCCAAGAGATTCCATTTCGAGCTGTTGCAGCCACGGCACTAAGTGTCGCAAGCGTGCGTCGTACGGACATAACGCAAATGAGGCATAGCCTAAGACACTGCAGTTCGCAACGGCGCTTAGCGCCATTTGCACCGGTGCATTGTGTTCTAGTGGTGCATTCAGGAAGTGATCGTCGATCGCCGCGGCACCCGCGCGCAAGTCATTGAGCGTGTCCATGCCTAGACCGAGTGCGATGGGCAAGCCAATAGAGGACCAAATCGAATAGCGTCCTCCCACCCAATCCCAGAACTCAAAGATGTGCTCATCACGAATACCGAAGTCGCGTGCGGCTTGCACATTTGCTGTGACCGCCACAAATTGATCAAGCGGTTGTTTGATTCCGCTAGCACTCAACCAATCCATCGCGCACGCCGCATTGGCGAGAGATTCAATGGTTGTGAAGGACTTGGACGAAATAATGATGAGCGTGTCAGACGGGTCGAGCCCATCCAGTGCGGCGGTGATTGCATGCGCGTCGACGTTTGATGCGAAGCGAATCGTACGCCTGCCCGCGTGTCCGGCCAGCGACTCCACCGCGAGTCGGGGACCCCAGTCGCTTCCACCGATGCCTAGGTGCACGACATTTCGGTATAGATTTTGTGCATTGACCCGTTCGACAAAACCAGCGAGCTTGGCTTGTTCGGCTTGCACCGCTTGCGCCACACTTGCGGGAGGTGTTGGGGCCCGCAATGCCGTGTGCCAAGCAGCACGCTTTTCTGTCCAGTTAATCGGAGCTCCGCTGAACAAATCCTTGCGTGCTTGTTCAAAGCCTTGTTGCGTCAACAGCGTCTGACCGGCTTTAGCCAGCGCGGGGCTATACCGTTGCGTGCTGAGGTCGACCTCGAGTTCGGCTGCGCGAATGATGCGCAGCGCGTCAGGCTTGGTCGGGCTGGCGGATACCGCTTGCGAAAACGATTTCCAGGCGGTGGTTTGCGATAGGGCGCTCATAGGGGCAGGCTTAAAGTCACAATGGAGGGGCGATGATCAGAAGGGCAGTTTGATGTGCGGCGCGAGCGCAAGCAGCTGCTTGCGGAAGGCCTCTTGGATCCGGGCAAGCGCCTCAGTCGTGTCGCCCTCAAAACGGAGCACCACAACTGGCGTTGTGTTTGATGCGCGTGCCAAACCGAAACCATCTGGATAGTCGGCGCGCAGTCCATCAATTTTTACGATTTCACTCGCGCCCTCAAACACGCCTTCATTTTGCAGACGTTTGATGAGTGCGTGAGGCTCGCCTTCGCGCATCTCGAGTTTCAGTTCTGGTGTTGAAACGCCTTGAGGTAAGGCCTCAAGGACGGAAGAGGGATCGGCCGAGCGCGAGAGGATCTCAAGCAAGCGTGCGCCGGTGTAGAGCCCGTCATCGAAACCAAACCAGCGCTCTTTAAAAAATACGTGGCCGCTCATTTCGCCGGCCAGCGGCGCGCCGGTTTCGGCGAGTTTTGCTTTGATGAGTGAATGCCCGGTTTGCCACATCAAGGGCTTGCCGCCCGCCGCGCGGATTTGCACGGCGACATGCCGGCTGCACTTCACGTCGTAAATGATCGTCTCGCCAGGGCAGCGCTCGAGCACATCGCGGGCATACAAGATGAGCTGACGATCAGGCCAGATAATTTGTCCGGATTTTGTTACCACGCCTAGGCGATCGCCATCCCCGTCAAACGCCAGGCCGATCTCACAATCGGTTGTTTTGACGCAGTGAATGAGATCTTCAAGGTTGTGCGGGTCTGCGGGATCCGGATGGTGATTCGGAAATGTGCCATCCACTTCGCAAAAAAGCTCAGTGACTTCGCAACCTAACCCTCTAAACAATTGAGGCGCTACGGCGCCAGCAACGCCGTTGCCGGAGTCGATCGCGATTTTCATAGGACGCGTGAGCTTGATATCGCCGAGGACCCTTGACAAATAAGGGGTGAGGATATCGACATGGGTCGCCTTGCCTGGTGTAGCGGCATGCTTAGGGCTGGCAGCGACTTCGTCGCGTAGCGCTAGGATGGCGTCGCCGTGCAGCGTGCTACCACCCATCATCATTTTGAAGCCGTTGTACTCGGGGGGGTTATGGCTACCTGTGACGGCAACGCCTGAGCCGGTGTGTAGTGTGTAAGCGGCGAAATAGACCAGGGGTGTGGGCACTTGACCCACGTCGATGGTATCAATGCCACCCTGACGCATGCCCTCTTGTAGCGCGCCAGCTAGTTCGGGGCTGCTTAAGCGCCCATCGCGCCCCACGACCATGGTGGTTACGCCCGCAGCATGGGCGCGTACGGCCAGGCCGCGCCCGAGCTCCCGCGCGAAGTCGGGATTCAGTGCGGTTGGAACAACACCGCGAATATCGTAGGCTTTGAAGCAGGAATAGGGAAAGGGATGTGATGCAGACACGAGTACGGCTCCGAGTTCGGTGGGGACGCCAGAATGAGGGCAGGCCCAAGACGGAAAATCAATCCCGTATTATCGCCCATTTGACTAGCAACGAGCGGCATGGGGGCCTCTTAATTGATGACGGTTGCCTGTGAACTACCCTACAATTTGCTGAATATTTGCTAAAAAATTGCCCGTCGGGTGGAACTCTAAAAAGAGAATGGAATGAGCGTATTGAAACAGTTGCAAGACATCGTTGGCGCCGAGCAAGTGTTGACGGGCGAGGCGATGACCCCCTATCTCGTGGACTGGCGGGGGCGCTACCGCGGTCAAGCGCTGGCTGTTTTGCGACCCGCATCGACCCAGGAAGTGGCCGCCGTTGTCAAAGTGTGTGTGTCGACTAAAACCCCCATTGTTCCCTCTGGCGGAAATACCAGTATGTGCGGCGGCGCCACGCCTGACGAGACCGGGCACGCGGTGGTGATCTGTCTGGCGCGCTTGAACAAAGTGCGATCGATTGACACGGATAACGATACGATGACGGTCGAAGCCGGATGCATCTTGCAGTCCGTCCAAGAGGCGGCGCGAGCGGCCGACAGATTGTTTCCCCTAAGTTTGGCGGCCGAGGGCAGTTGCACGATTGGCGGTAATTTAGCGACGAACGCCGGTGGCACGCAGGTGCTTCGCTACGGCAATACGCGTGATCTCGCCTTAGGCTTGGAAGTCGTGACTGCCGAGGGAGAAATTTGGCACGGCTTACGTGGTTTGCGTAAGGACAACACGGGCTACGATTTGCGGGACCTCTTCATCGGAAGTGAAGGCACGCTTGGCATCATCACGGCAGCTACGCTGAAGCTATACCCGTTGCCCGTTGCCCAACGCACGGCGATGTTGGCCTTGAACTCCTTAGAAGATGCGATCACGGTACTGTCGCGCGCTCGCGCGGGCTTCGGCGCCTCCTTGACGGGATTTGAAGTGATGATGGGGCCAGTATTGCAGGCGGTGGTAAAACTATTCCCACAGCAGCGCCTGCCGTTTGAGGGCCCGTCTGCGCAGTCTCCCTGGTTTGCTTTGCTTGAACTTTCGGACAGCGAAAGCGCCGAGCATGCGCAGGGGCGCTTTGAAGCGGTTCTGGGCGCAGCGATTGAGGATGGGCTGGTCACTGACGCAGCGATTGCTGAGAACATCGCACAGAGCAAGGCCATGTGGCATCTGCGTGAGAGCATTCCTTTGGCGGAGGCCGAGTTAGGGAAAAGCATCAAGCATGACGTGTCGATCCCGATTTCTTCAATCGGGACCTTCGTCAAGGTAACCAACGCGGCGTTGCAGCAGCGCTTTCCGGGGATTCAACATATCGTGTTCGGGCACCTCGGCGATGGCAACTTACACTACAACGTCGCCCGGGCGCCGAATCAAACAGAGCAAGAACTCTTGGCATCTCAATACGATGTCTATCAGTTGGTACATGACAGCGTCCATGCGCACGCGGGCTCGATCAGTGCTGAGCACGGAGTGGGGCAACTCAAACGTGACGAACTGACTCGGTATAAAAGCGCACTAGAGCTTAAGCTGATGAAGCAGATCAAAACAGCACTTGACCCTCATGGGCTGATGAATCCGGGCAAAGTTTTGCAGGCCTGAGCGCTCGTTGCGGTGCAAGGGTGAGCCTCAGCGTTTCTGGCAGTTTGGGCAGTAATAAGTGGCTCGTTGCCCTTGCACGATGCGTTTAATCAGGCGAGAGCACTCTTTGCAAGGCTTGCCATCTTGTTCATAAACAGCCGCATGCGTCGTGAAGTAGGCGCCCGCCTCACCCGTGGCATTGACGTAGTCTCGCAAGGTGCTGCCGCCGGACTCGAGTGCATCTTTCAGTGTGCTGCGTAAGCTCTCGACAAGCCGCGCGCAGCGCTTAAGCGACAGCCGTGCGGCAGGAGTAGCCGGGTGGATTTTGGCCCGAAATAGACACTCTGAGGCATAAATATTTCCAGCGCCCACGACGACATCGCCCGCCAATAAAGCTTGTTTGATCGCCATTTGGCGGCCTTTGAAGCCTTTGCGCAAGTGCTCCGCATCGAAAGCGGCATCAAAAGGCTCGATGCCGAGCTTTTGAAGCAAGGGGTGCTGCTCGACGGGGCCGTCTTCGGCCGGATGCCAAAGCACAGCACCAAAGCGTCTTGGGTCGTGTAGTCGCAGAGTAAGGTGCCCAAAATGCCATTCAACATGGTCGTGTTTGCGCAATATTTCGCCCGTTTGGACGCTGCGTAGCGAGCCGGACATCCCCAAGTGGATCAGTTGCGTGCCTCGATCGAACTCCAACAACAAGTATTTCCCTCTGCGGCGGCAGGCCTTCACCCGTTGCCCCCTCACCCATTCAGGAAGTCCGGACGGGATAGGCCAACGCATCCGAGAGTCGTGCACCACCATACGTTGGAGCACCCGCCCTGTTGCAACGGCGTCAATTCCTTTACGAGTTGTCTCAACTTCTGGCAGTTCTGGCATGGGTGAGTGCTAACATCTTGTCACTGAGTCCGTTGATTGTGCCACCAACTAGGCGGTTCGCGTGAAGTCGTCGTTTAAATTTCGTTTTTCTCATTGGCTTGCCGCAGTGCCCGTAGCGGTCTCGATGTCGCTTTTTGCGGCGCACACGTGGGCGCAGGTAGGCCAAAGTAAAGAGACCTCTCAACACTCGCCTCTCGAGGTGCGGCCGCGCGTGCCTGAGTCCGCAGAGATTCACTTGCGCGCCGGGCAGCTGCCTGACGTCACACTCACGTCCTCGCTCATATATCGAATCCTGGCTGCGGAGATCGCGGCCCAACGCGGATCGTTTCTCTCCGCTGGTAAAACGATGCTTGATCTGGCGCGCGAGGTGGGTGACTATCGTTTAGCGCGCAGAGCGCTTGAGTTTTATCTCGGGGGCGGTAACTTGCCGGGCGCGCTGGAGTCCGCACGCACCTGGTTGAGGATTACTCCGGATGATGCGGAAGCAGCCACGACCGAAATGGCGCTTGCGGCAGCGTCGGGACAGACTAGCGGCCTCGCAACAGCGTTGCGCAAGCAAATTGATGCCGCCAAAGACAAGAACGCTGGCATCGCACAAGCGGTGCATGTCTTGAACCGTATGCCTGACAAGCGCAATGCGCTCAGCATTCTATCGACGGCGATTGCCGAAAGCACGGCTAGCAACACGCTGGCTGCACATTTAGCGCTCGCCGATATGGCCACTGCCGCTGCGGATCGTGAGCGTGCGCTCCAAGAGGCGCGTCGTGCGCTTGGCGTGGCGCCACGTTCTGAAGATGCAGCGATGCGTGTCTTTGAGTACGGCTTAGGTGTGGACCCCGCGGCAGCGCTGCGTGATGCGGTAGGTTTTACCGCGGCGCATCCGCAGGCGCGTCGTTTGCGTTTAATGATGGTGAGCCACATGACGGATTTGCGGCAGTACGACGCCGCGATGAATGAATTGCAGTCGATGGTGAAACGGGCGCCGGAAGATTTTGACTTGTTGTTTATTCAGGCCCAGGTGGCCTATCGTGCGAAGAACTTGGATCAGGCACGAGGCTTTCTTGAGCAGTTCATCACCGTGCAGACCCAGCGACAACGCGGGTCGGCGGCCGGCGCGACCGACGCGCCCTCTGTGCTGGCCGAAGCCTATCAGCTCTTTGCGCAGATAGCAGACGAGCAAGGCAAGCTTGATGAGGCAGTGAGCTTTCTCGCGAAAATCGAAGATCCCTCGATGCGGTATTCGGCCCGAATTAAGCAGGCGATGATTCGTGCGCGCCAAAGCCGTGTGGATGAAGCGATAGCACTGATCGATTCTGGAATTCCGCAGAGCGATGATGAGAGGATTCTCGGCGTTTCCGCAGGGGCACAGATTTTGCGTGACGCTGATCGGTTGGGTGATGCGATTAAGCGCATGAGTGCCGCAGATAAGGCGTTGCCCGACACGGTAGAGATTAAATACGAGCTTGCGATGCTCTATGAACGCGACAATAAAATGCGCGATGCGGAGCGGCTTCTGCGTGAGGTTATCGCGATTGATCCCGGGCACGCACACGCGCACAATGCGTTGGGCTATTCACTAGCGGATCGGAATCAACGTTTGCCAGAGGCGCTCGAACTCATTACGCGGGCGCTGTCGCTCGCGCCGAAGGACCCGTTCATTCTTGATAGCATGGGCTGGGTGAAATTTCGTATGGGCGACAATCAAGCCGCGCTTGAATATCTTGAGCAGGCCTACGCCAAACGCCCCGAGGCCGATATTGCCGCCCATCTTGCTGAGGTTCTCTGGCTTCTTGGACGTCGCGATGAGGCTCAGAAATATCTCAAAGAGGGCGCGCAACGCGAGCCTAAAAATCCAACCTTAATCGACACAGCTAAGCGTCTTGGGGTTCGCCTTTGAAGGTCATGCGTTTGTGGGCGTGTGTAAATGTTGTATGTGGGTTGACCTTGCTTGTGCTGGCCGGTTGTACGACACAGCAAAGCGTCACGCCGACAGAGCAAAGTGCCTCGCCTGTACAGACGCTTCAGGCGTTTGCACGGGCAGGACGCTTTGCTCTGCGGGTGGAAGAGCCCCTTGCGGCTACACAAGCGGTGCAGGGGGGCTTTACCTGGCGTGATGCGCAGGGCCGGCTGGAGTTAGACCTGACGAACCCCTTTGGTAATATTTTGGCCCGCATCGAGGTGACGGATAAACGCGCGGTTCTCACACAAAGTACTGGCAGCAAGTTAGAGGCCGTCACACCCGAAGAGCTTGTGAAAATTGCGGTTGGTGAGGCGATTCCTGTCCAAGGCTTGCGGACTTGGTTGCGCAATCAAACAGCGGTCGAACCCGCGATGACGCGTGTGAGTCGTGACGAGCAGAGGCGGATTACGGGCTTTGAACAAGCAGGTTGGCGAGTCGAACTGTCGCGGTTTGATGCCATGGGTCCGAGGCTGCTGATTTTGTCGCGGCAGGATGACACAAAAAAAATTGTGATCCGCTTGGTGATTGACGGCACGTGAACTGCTGTGAAGGCCTGACCGACTATGCTTTATGACCTTGCCGCCCCCGCTAAGCTGAATCTTTTTCTGCATGTGATTGGCCGTCGCCCAGACGGCTACCACCTGCTGCAAACCGTGTTTCGCTTGATCGATTTGTGTGATCTGCTGGATATTGACACGCGTAGCGATGGGCAAATTGTTCGCGAAACCGATATGGTGGGGGTTGCCCACGACGATGATCTAGTGGTTCGGGCAGCGAAAGCCTTGCAGCAGCATACGGGCACCAAGCTTGGCGCGCAGATACGTGTGCGTAAGCGCATTCCTTCAGGCGCCGGTCTTGGGGGCGGGTCCAGTGATGCCGCCACCGTGCTGATCGCCTTGAATCGCCTATGGCAGACACGTCTGACTCGACAGGCGTTGATGCAGGTAGGGCTCGGTTTGGGGGCCGATGTGCCCTTTTTTATTTTTGGACAAAGTGCCTTTGCCGAAGGAATTGGCGAGAAGCTCACCGCGCTGGACTTGCCGCAGCAGGCCTATTTGGTGGCCCAGCCCGCGCAACATGTGCCCACGCAAGGGATTTTTCAGGATCCGGATTTGACAAGAA
>JBILHV010000189.1:0-4251 GCA_044350305.1 Burkholderiaceae bacterium | reverse complement strand
CCGCGAATTATGAAAGTTGTGTGTTCAACTTTGGAGATCACTGATATGCCACACTCTACTCAATCCTGGGGACAGATCAACACAATACGGCGACTCACCCTCGCCGTGGCCGGCGCTGCACTAGCGTCAGTCACCTGCCTAAGCGCACATGCTCAGACCCCAGAGAATTACCCTAGCCGCCCGATCAAGATGGTGGTTCCGTTCCCGGCGGGCGGACCAGCCGATATCGTTGGGCGTCTGTATGCGCTGCATCTCAATAAGCTGTCTGGCCAACCTATCGTCGTAGAGAACGTCGTCGGTGCCGCTGGCTCGATCGGTACAAATAACGTTGCGCGTGCTGAGCCCAACGGCTACACCATTCTTTTTGGTACCACCAGCACGATGGCGATTAACGAGGTTCTCATGAAGAACCTGCCTTATAACTTCCAAAGAGACTTCGCACAGATTGGCCTGATCGCCAATGCCCCGCACGTTATGGTGGTCAGCCCAAAGGTTCAAGCAAAAAACTTTGCCGAATTCGTTGCTTTGGCTAAGGCTAAGCCTGGCACACTCACATTCGGATCAGCAGGTATGGGATCGATCGTGCAAATGGGGTCTGAGATCGTTAAGGTGGGCGCGAATATCGATGTCTTGCATGTGCCCTATAAAGGTGGCGGTCCTGCGACGTTGGCACTACTTTCTGGTGAAATTGACATGACTGTCAACGACCTCACAACACTTAAGGGCAACATTGAGGGTGGGAAAGTGCGTGCAATTGCTGTAGCCAATAAGACGCGTCTCAAACCTCTACCTGATGTCCCAACTTTTGCCGAACTAGGTTATCCCCAAATTATGTCGAGTACCTGGTGGGGCATCGCTGTCCCCGTCAAGACACCTAGCGATATCCAGAAAAAGTTGCAGGCCTGGAATGATCAAATTATCCGGAATCCAGAATACGTGAGCAAGCTCGCAGAGATGGCGATTGATCCGATCCTCATGACACCAGCCGAAGCTGCAGCTTTTATCGTCGCAGAAACCGCGAAGTGGCGCGACATTGCGACCAAAGCCAAGATCGAGCTGAACTGATGCGCGTCCTGATTGCTGGTGGGCAAGGCTTTGTCGGGCTGAACATCGCCGAGCAACTGCTTACGCAGGGGCATGCCGTTGCACTCTTTGGACCAAATAGTGCTCCCTCTAGTTTCAAAAGTTCGCTCGAGGAATTGCCTGGTGAACTCATGATCATGGACGGCGATGTTTCTCAAGTCGCTGACCTTGAGTATGGGTTCGTTACCTTCAAGCCTGACCGTGTGGTGAACGCTGCGGCCATTACAGCAGGCCTCGATCGCGAGAAATCATCGGCGCGTCGAATCTTCGAGGTCAACTTACTTGGCACCGTTGAATTGCTTGAAGCGTGTCTTCGGCACAAGGTATCTCGCGTGGTACAACTCAGCACAGGTTCGGTGTTTGGAGAGCAAGGTCGCAGCAGCGCTTGGCTCGACGAGGGCTCGAGCCCTGCTCTGCCCGAGTCTCTGTACGGCATCAGTAAGTTTGCTGCCGAGCGCACTTGTATACGCTACGCAACGAAGCGAGGCATGAACGTAACCGCTCTCCGGTTAGGCACCGTCTTCGGGCGCTGGGAATACGATACCGGCTTGCGCGATACGCTTAGCATCCCCCTGCAACTGCTTAGGTCTGCGCAAGCAGGCCAAGAGGCAGTGCTGCTAAGAGAGTGCGCAGATGACTGGGTCTACTCAGTAGACGTCGCTTTTGGAATCATTGCTGCGCTGAACAGTCAATTCAACCCCAAGCCGCTCTACCATTTGTCAGCCGGACTACGCTGGGATGTCGCCGATTGGTGCCAAAGGATGCGCGCAGCGTTCCCTGGGTTTAACTATGAACTGGTCGACGATCCGGCGCTATGCACCATAGGGCGCACCTCCAGCCCGAGCCGCTCTCCCATGAATATTGAGCGGATCCAAGCAGACTTTGGTTATCAACCAGCGTACCTACCAGACGCTGCTTTTAGCGACTTCCTTAAGTGGGGAAAGGCTTACCCTGCGGATACGCAATATCGTGCCTAGGCTTTCGGAGAGCCCAGGCGGCCAAGAAAACCTAACGGCCTGCTGGTAGACGCAAAGACAGTAGCGCAGCGAGTATTAATAAAATACCGGTGCTGCCAAACGCGATCCAGTGCGTGTCATAGGTTTCGTAGCCCCAGCCTCCCAACCACGAGCTAATCGTCGCTCCGATCTGATGACTAAAGTAAGCCCAGCCATACAGAAAGCCCACGAGCCGCACGCCGTAGATATCGGCCAAAATTGCAGAAGACATGGCGATACTTCCCGCCCAGACGAGCCCGCCAATCGCTGCAGCTGCGTACAACTCGAAGTGCGTGCCAACAATCATTAATGCAAAGAATCCTAACCCTCGAAGGAAGTAAATCGCTGCCAAAATATAACGGCGAGGAATAATGTCCGCTAGACGACCCAGTGCCAGCGTGCTGAAAATCGCGACGACTCCGATCAACCCAATTCCCATTGCACTGGTCGAGGCATCAAACCCGTGGTCCATCAACATCGGCATGCCATGTGTGCCCAGCAAATTCATGCTGTAACCACAGGTAAAGAGGCCTAAGCAAATCATCCAGAACGGTGCAGTACAAATAGCCTGCGAGAAGGTGAGCTGCACCTCTTTTGAAGCCGGCTTAGCGGCCGCAGCCGCGCGTTGCTCGGGTAATAAGTCGGCATGCACAGGCGCGTCTTCACGCATCACGAAAATCGCTATTGGCACGGTGACCACCACAAAAATCAGTGCAAAACCGAGAAGCGTCATCTGCCAGTTAAAGGCATCGATACTCGCAGTCAGTACCGGAGTAATGACTGCAATGCCAGCCATGGAGCCGGTGGACAGGAAAAACAACGCCATACCACGCTGTCGGCTAAACCAGCGACTAATTAACGGAGTCACCGTAACGGGACTCGTAAAGGCAAGTCCGATCGAGAGAAAAACGCCAAAGGACAATAAGAAGCCAAGTGGGGTGCGCGCGTAAATCGCCCAAATGGTCGAACCCAACACAATTGCCGCTCCAAGCAGCAAGACAAATCTCGTGCCTCGCCTAGCGACAAGATAGCCCCCCAAGGGCATACCGATTCCGTAACACAACATACCGATTGCGACGATTCCAGCAAGCAGGCTACGACTAAAACCTAGATCTTCGACCATAGGGAGAAAAAACGGACCGACTCCCAACCGCATACCCACGGTGAGCAGCGTCAGCAGCGACGAGGCCGCCACAATATTCCAGCCAAAGTACCAACGCGCAGTTTCGGTGTGCTTCAAGGACAGTCTCTCATCATTCTAAGACGCTCTTTAGTTAAAGCGTTTGAAACGATTAGAGTACTACTTTATTGCACTCAATTTGTACCGCGAGCGCAAAACGTTAGGGCATTTGCGCTGACCTCTTTTGCTTGTAAGCTTCACAGATTGAACATCCCTTTAATTTGCATGAAAGGCTCCTTCCATGAGTAAGCTCTGGCAACTCACAGCAAGCGATATCGCTGCGCAAACAAACAACAAAACGGTTAGCGCAACAGAGGTTGCACGTAGCGCGTTAGAGCGACTCCATCAGATCAACCCAAAGTTAAATGCGGTCATACAACACAACGATAAGTGGGCGCTTGAACAAGCTCAGCTTGTTGATCAGCGTATCGCGAACGGAGAAAAGCTCCCCTTGGCTGGCGTACCGATCACGGTCAAGGACAACATCTGGGTAAAAGGACAGACGATTACCCAAGGCTCTCTTCTCTTCAAAGATTTTGTCGCGCCTCAGGATGCATGGGCCGTCGCGAGACTCAAAGAACTCGGTGCCGTAATTATCGGCATCACCAACTGTTCAGAGTTTGCGTGCAAAGGAATCTCTAACAATTTGGTGTACGGAAAGACTCGGTCGCCTTGGGATCTAGAGCGTACGCCAGGCGGATCCTCGGGAGGCGCTGTCAGTGCCGTGGCGGCCGGCATCGGCGCACTCGCTCTGGGTACCGATGCCGGCGGCTCGATTCGTCGCCCTGCCGCACACTGCGGGCTCGTAGGAATGAAGCCCACGTTCGGTCTTGTGCCTTGTGGTCCCGGGTTCGATGAACCGAACTTCGGACTGTCGGTCAACGGGCAAATTGCAAGAACCGTTGACGATGCAGCCCTCATGTGGCGGCACCTGGTGCAATTCAAACATAGCGACTGGGGCTCACAACTGCACAACAGCGCCGAGACGCAGAG
>JBILHV010000188.1:0-4257 GCA_044350305.1 Burkholderiaceae bacterium | reverse complement strand
GATTCATATCCCCGTGGGCTACTTGTATTGCATCGGCAACCCGCGGACCGATTGGTGTTATCGCACCAAGGCTGATCCAGGACTGAATGGTCGTGAGCTCGGCTATCCGCGCGGCCGTGTCCTGGGAGGGTGCTCGTCGATCAACGGCATGATTTATATGCGTGGCCAGAGCGCGGATTACGACGGTTGGGAAGCCCAAGGCAACCCTGGCTGGGGCTGGAAAGACTTGCTACCCCTTTACAAGGGCATGGAAAATCACCACGGCGGCGAAAGCGAATTCCATGGCGCCGGTGGCGAGTGGCGTGTCGAACCCGCGCGCTTGTCGTGGGAGATCCTCGACGCGTTTCGCGATGCAGCCAATCAGGCGGGGATCCCCTCCACCGCAGACTTTAATTGTGGGGATAACGAAGGCGCGAGTTACTTTGAGGTCAATCAACGTTCCGGTTTTCGTTGGAGTGCATCGAAAGCGTATTTGCGCCCCATTAAGCATCGCAGTAACTTAACCGTGCTAACAGGCGCACGCACTACCAAGCTTGAATTTGAAGGCAAGCGCTGCACGGGTGTGCGGTTTCTGAAAGATGGCGAGCAGCACATCGCGCGTGCACATCGCGAGGTCGTAATGGCCGCAGGTGCAATCGGCACGCCGCAACTATTGCAAGCCTCGGGTGTGGGCCCCGCCGGGTTGCTAGGTTCGTTGGGTATCCCCGTTGTGCATGCTCTGGAAGGCGTTGGTCAAAACCTGCAAGACCATTTACAGTTGCGCATGATCTATCGCGTGCAAGGCACACGCACTCTTAATACGCTTGCGAATTCGTGGTGGGGCAAGGCCATGATCGGGCTCGAATACATGCTGACCCGTCGCGGCCCGATGAGTATGGCGCCGTCACAGCTAGGTGTCTTTGCAAAATCCGGACCCGAACAAACACGTGCCAATGTGGAATATCACGTGCAGCCACTGTCGCTCGAGCGCTTTGGTGAGCCCCTGCACAGCTTTCCCGCGTTCACCGCGTCAATCTGTAACGTGCGCCCAACTAGTCGAGGGCACGTCAACATCACCTCGCCCGACACTGCGAAGCACCCTGAAATTCTGGCGAACTATTTGTCGACACCCGAAGATCGCCACGTCGCAGCCGATAGCATTCGTTTGACGCGACGCATCGTTGGTCAATCGGCGCTCGCACGTTTTAAGCCCGAAGAGGTTAAGCCCGGCATCTCCGAGGACACAGAAGAAGCGCTCGCGAAAGCTGCAGGTGAAATCGGTACAACGATTTTTCACCCAGTGGGCACGTGCAAGATGGGTCAAGATCCCATGGCTGTCGTGGACGCAAACTTGCGTGTCTACGGCATTCAAGGCTTGCGGGTAGCGGATGCCTCGATCATGCCAACGATTACCTCGGGCAACACCAACTCACCGACCATGGTGATCGCTGAAAAAGCCGCGCAGATGATCTTGGCGCAAGCAAACTAAGCGCGTCGAATTTCAACAGGCTGGTTTAACGCTTGGATTTCACAGTCCACCACCGGCGCTCGTCGCTCGAGCACCACGAAGTCGCCATCGCGCTGTGACAAAAGTGGGTGATGCCACGTCGCTGGCTTAAACGTCACTCCGCACGAGCCATCGATCCAGAAGGCGGCGATCGAGCTCTCTAGTGGAGTCTTGCCGCCCGTGCTCGGGTCGCCAAGTGCCACGACAACAACAAACGGCACCCCAGCAAGCGGGATAAAGGATTGGCTGCCCACACAGTGTCGCTCGAGTTCGACCGCGGTAAACGGCAGAGGATTGGCGCGTGCCCGGTAAAGATTTAAAGAAGGCTCACCGCATTGTGCCGTCAGGGCGGGGTCACCGAGTGCGATTTTTTCACTGGTGCCGCCATTAATAAACAAGCCGCTCGCGACCTCGCCGCCTAAGATATCCCCGTAGGGCGCAAAGGCGCGTTCAGTCAGTGCTTGGACAACAAGTGATCGGGGGGATGGCATCGCACAACTGTAAAAAGACAAAGACACCACAGCATCATCCAGAAACAATTGGCTGTCAATCCTTACATCTTGATACCTATGGCGATTGGGCTGTGATTTACCTCAAGCCTACGGTATAGTCGAAAAATCGCATGTGCTGAGTGCATGCCCTGGTTAGCTTTGTTTATTTTTTTGAGATCGCCCGATGAACATTCCCCACTCCGTCCAAATTATTGCGACCGTTCTATTCGCAATCGCGGTGATCCACACCTTTGCGGTTCCCGTGTTCGCCAAGCTTGCACATAAAAACGGACCCCATGCTGGACTTTGGCATTTTTTAGCCGAGGTCGAGGCGGTTTTTGGTGTGTGGGCCTTTGTGCTCATCGTCGTGATGGCGATGATGGCGGGCACCACGACCATGATCGAGTATGTGGATACCCGTAACTTTACTGAGCCACTTTTTGTCTTTGCCATCATGGTG
Organism: Burkholderiaceae bacterium; assembly: GCA_044350305.1. GTDB lineage: Bacteria > Pseudomonadota > Gammaproteobacteria > Burkholderiales > Burkholderiaceae_B > Zwartia. Next base: position 1,820 of record JBILHV010000188.1, on the reverse strand, counting down.
GTTGCGGCGAGCCGGCCCATTATTGAGTTGGTGAATGTGTTGGTACGAGGTCTGGCTCGCATGATTCCCGTGCAGCGTCAATTGGCAACATTTTTTGTTGTGCTGACCTTTGTGCCGCTTGCGGGCTCGCTCATCACAGAGCCTGCCGCCATGACGCTCGCCGCCCTCTTGTTGCGCGATGGTTATTTCAAGCGACCTGGCCACACAGGCTTTAAATACATGGCGCTCGGGGTGTTGTTTGTTAACGTTTCGATCGGAGGGGTGCTGAGCGCCTACGCGGCACCTCCGGTATTGATGGTTGCCCAAACGTTTGGTTGGGACTCCATGTATATGCTGACGAATTTTGGATGGCGTGCAGCCGCAGCCGTCGCACTCAATGCGTTGATTTTGACAATCATTAATCGCAAGGTGCTCTTGAGTGGTGAAGTCGAAACGCATCACGGTGTGACAGAAGAGGGGCCATCGCGCGTCCCCGTGATAACGTCCTTGATCCATGTCCTGTTCTTGATTGGCATCGTCGTGTTTGCCCATCACCCAGGTATTTTTATGGGCCTGCTTGTTTTATTCATTGGCTTTTGTGAAGCCTATAAGCGCTACCAGTCGCGTTTGATGATCAAGGAAGGCCTGATGGTTGGCTTTTTCCTGGCGGGACTCGTGATGTTGGGTGGTTTGCAGAAGTGGTGGTTACAAGATTTGCTCGGGAGTCTCTCGCCGATTGTTTTGTTTTGGGGAGCGACGGCACTCACGGCCATCACAGACAATGCGGCCTTGACCTATCTCGGGTCGCTGGTCGAAGGCACCTCAGAGGCGTGGCGTTACATGCTCGTGGCGGGCGCCGTGACGGGGGGCGGCTTGACGGTGATTGCTAATGCACCGAATCCTGCAGGCTTTTCGATTTTGAAGCCGAGCTTTCCAGACGAAACTATTTCACCCGGCCCTTTATTTTTAGCGGCCTCGATCCCAACTCTGATCGCAGCGACTTTCTTTTTACTTTGATGTTTCTAGACCGATCACGCGCACCTTGCGCGTGACTTGTGCGTGAATTGAATCTTACGGAGCCCGACATGTCAGATCTTGCCTTCTCAACACTTACCCAATTAGCCCAGGGCTTGAGCACCAAAAAATATAGTTCAGAAGAACTTGCACGTGAGTATCTGACACGTATTAGCAAAGGCAATAAAAAATTGCATGCCTATGTGTTGGTCGATGAAGACAGCACGATCGCCCAAGCGCGCGCAGCGGATCAGCGCCGTGCGGCTGGCTATAGCCTCAGTGCGGTTGATGGCGTGCCGATCGCGGTGAAGGATCTTTGCGACATTGAAGGCCAGATCACAACCGGGGGTTCACAAGACTGGGTGAATCGCCGCAGCCCCACGACCTGTACAGCGGTCGAACGCTTGCTGCGCGCTGGCATGGTGAACTTAGGCAAGACCCACATGGTGGAATTTGCGTTTGGTGGTTGGGGTACGAACCCAGTGATGGGCACGCCCTGGAACCCCTGGGATCTCAACACCCATCGCACACCCGGTGGCTCCTCCAGTGGCTCTGGTGTTGCGGTCGCGGCGGCTCTATGCCCAGCGGCATTGGGCTCTGACACCGGTGGCTCGGTGCGTATTCCTGCTGCGCTGAACGGGATCACCGGTTTAAAAACAACGCGAGGCTTAATCAGCTTGCACGGCGCGCTGGCCTTGTCGGGCACGCTCGACTCCATCGGCCCCATGACACGCGATATGCGCGACGCTGCCATCTTGACCGAACTAATGGCCGGTGCCGATCCGCTGGATCCAACATCCTGCAATCGCCCACTGTTTCAGTGGCAC
>JBILHV010000023.1:0-11727 GCA_044350305.1 Burkholderiaceae bacterium | reverse complement strand
ACGGGCATATAAAACCAGACGGGCTGAGGATTATTAAAACTCCCTCCGATAAAGCGTTCAACCTGTTGGTGAATAAAGTAATAATCAAAAAATCCTGGGTACTTCTGCTGCATCACCCAAAACCACGGCACTGCAATCGCAAAAAATACAACGATTGCTGGCGGCCACAACAACACCGCCAGACAACGCCAGCGCCCAGTCAACAACACCCAACACAACAGGACACCGCCCGGCAACGCCACGCCAATCAAACCTTTGGCAAGCATACCCAACGCCGCAGCAGTCGCTGCAGCAATCATCATCGATCTGTAAGAGATGCCCGCCTCACTGCGCAGCACAGCCTCAGCACCCGCCATGACCGTCAAGCTAATCATGCCCGCCACCAACATATCCAAATTCGCGTATTGCGCTGCGCCGTAAAAATAAGGCATGGTCATGAGCGAGATAAACGTCAAGGTCGCGATGGGTGCGCCACGGTACTTGCGTACAAAAAAATACGCTGCGGTCGCGCTCGACCACGCAGCCAGCACGGAGGGCATTCTTGCCGCCCATTCATTGCGCCCGAAAAGCATGAAGGAAAGCTGATCTAGCCAATAGAAAAGCGGAGGCTTATGGAAATAAGGCATGCCATTCATCAACGGCACCCAAAAACTATCTGCGCGTGCCATATCCCAGGCCACGCCCACGTAGCGGCCTTCGTCGGGAAGGTGCAAGTCTCTCACCCAAGCTAAGCCGCACAGCCATAAAGCTGCGCCGATGAGGAGCCAGGGAACGGCCTTGGGCCCTTGAGAAAACCCCCAGACACGATTTATTAGTATTTTCATTGGTGCATCGTAAGTCGCAGTCTGACGATTGTAGGTCAGACTGCTAGCCATCGTCAGAGGGGCTTTACCCGTACAGGGGAAATATTGACGACCAGACAAAAACGCGTTTTGGGGTATCGTACCGAAAGAACATTATTTTTCATTGTTTTTAAGTCTCAAACCACGTTTCAACATAATGAAAACTGCAACAACTTCGATCGACTTCAAAGAAGCACTTTTCTCTCCACGCGCGGTCGCTCTTGTCGGAGCCTCTGGTAATTTGCAGAAAAATACTGCGCGACCCATGCGCTTTATGCGCAAACATGGGTTCGCGGGGCAGATTTACCCAATTAACCGCACGCAGTCTGAAATCATGGGGGAAAGGGCCTATGCAGACCTTTCTGAACTGCCGGGCCCCATTGATCATGCCTTCATCATGGTTGCCAGCGAATTGGTCTACCCCCTGATTGAGAGTTGCGCCAAGGCCGGAGCAAAAGTCATCACGATTTACTCCGATGGTTTTGGGGAGACCGGACCTGAGGGAATGGCCGAACAAGATAAATTAATCGCCCGGGCGAAAGAACTTGGGGTCCGGATTATTGGACCAAATAGCATTGGATTGGCTAACTTAAAAAGCGGTCTCATCCTATCCGTTAACGCCGCGTTCGAGGCTGAAACTCTCCTAGGCGGCGAACTTAGCTTGGTCTCGCAAAGCGGATCAATGATGGGCTCGCTGATTGCTCGCGCTGCTGCGCGAGGCTTTGGTTTTGCCAAGTCCGTTTCGGTCGGCAATGAAAGTGATGTCACGGTGGGCGAGATTATTGACGCTCTGGTGGACGATGCCGATACAAAAGTTATTTTGCTCTTCCTCGAAACGCTTCGCGATGCGCCAACGCTCGCCGCTGCGCTCGAGCGCGCCCGAGCAAGCCGTAAGCCGGTTATTGCTTACAAGATCGGCCGCTCTGAGCAAGGCGATGCGCTCGCACAATCCCACACCGGTGCGCTGGCGGGCAATGACGTCGCTGTCGACGCATTTTTACGCGCGCATGGCGTGATGCGCGTCCGTCATCTTGAAACTCTTTTTGAGCTCGCACCGCTGGCGCAAAAATATCGCGGCAACACACATCCACATCCAACGCCTGCTCGCGTGGCGGTCATCACGACAACCGGCGGAGGTGCCGCCACCGTCGTCGATAACCTCGGGTTAAACGGGATGGTCGCCGTGCCGCCCCCACCTGCCTTTATTGAGCACATGGCCTCGCGTGGCATGAAAATTCGCGAGACGCCCATTATTGATCTCACCTTGGCGGCTACCAGTGCCCAATACAAAGATCTGCTCGAGCAATTATTACAAACCGACTGGTGCGACGCCGTGCTCAGTGTAGTGGGCTCCTCTGCACAATTTCATCCTGAGCTCGCCGTCAAACCGCTTGTCCAAGCTGACAAACCAGTCACCAAAGCCCTTGCCGTGTTTCTTGCACCCGAAGCCAATGCATCGCTCGCGCTTTTGCAGCAAGCGGGCATTGCTGCCTTCCGCACACCCGAGTCCTGCGCCGACGCATTATCCGTATTTTTTGAAGCGCAAACTGAAGCGCCGCCTCACTTACCGACGACTGCGTGGCCGGCCAACTTGCCTCGCTCGGGTTTGCTCACGGAGTACGAATCAGGACAGCTGTTTGCAACGCTCGGGCTCACCACGGCTCAGGCGCAGCGTCTGCCGCTCAATAATTTAGCGCACACAGTCCCCTACCCGGTTGTCGTCAAAATCTCTTCTCGAGATATTCCCCATAAAACAGAAGTGGGCGGCGTACAGGTTGGCATACGCACACCAGAAGAACTTGAATCGAGCGCGAAGGCGATTGCGCAGAACGTTGCGCAACGCGCTCCCCAGGCAAAGGTAGACGGCGTCTTGGTGCAAGCAATGGAATCGCGACTGCTCGAGCTGATTTTGGGCTACCGAAACGATCCGCTCGTTGGGCCGACTGTCCTGCTTGGGGCGGGTGGCATCACCGCAGAAATTTCTCCAGACTTTTCGCTTCGCGTTGCACCCGTATCCATTGCACAGGCGCGTGAAATGATTAAAGAAGTACGTATCACCCAGCTGGTTCGTGGCTTTCGTGGTCTGCCCACGGCCGATTGCGAGGTCCTAGCACAAACGATTGTGGATTTTTCTCGCTTAGCCTGCGTGCATGAAGTCAATGTCCTGGAGGCTGAGATCAACCCGCTCTTTGTTCAAGCCCAAAAAGTCATCGCGGTGGATGGATTAGTGAGACTGGCATGACAACCCAAGGCGATACAGTGCCGCAACACTCGGACTCGCCCACAAAAAATGTGCTTGGTTTGGCGCGATTCCTGGGGATTGCTCAAATCTGCTCTTATGGCACGATTTATTACGCCTTCCCGCTCATTGTTCTAGCGATGCAACAAGAGCTAGGCTGGTCAAAGTCGGATGTGTATGGCGCACTCACGGTGGGCTTATTACTTGCTGCCGCGTTGGCCTACCCTGTTGGAGTGGCGATCGACCGAGGCTTTGGTCGGCACGTCCTGTGCTTTTGCTCCCTCATCGCAGCCTTGTTGTTTATTGCTTGGTCGACCGTCACAAACCTTTTTTTGTTCTATGTGATTGCGGCTGCGATGGGCGCACTGCAGGCGGCGATTTTGTATGAATCTGCGTTCGCAGTATTGGCGAGACGCGTGGGTCCACAGCACTCACGCGCAGGCATTACAACCATCACACTCTGGGCCGGTTTTGCCAGTACGGTTTTCATCCCGCTCGAACAATTCCTAATGGATGGTTGGGGTTGGCGCGCCTCTCTGTGGGTCTTGGCCGCCGTCAACCTCGCTTGTGCCGCCGGCTACTGGCACTGGATTCGGCCAGAACGAGATGCCGTGCATGCCGCACAGGCCGACACAAAAGCTGAGAATATTGCCCGCGATAAATCTATTGTTCATGCGGCGTTGCGTAACACCGTATTCTGGTTGCTCTTGATCGCGCTCACGGTCTACTCCATGGTCTTTTCGATCTTTACGTATCATATGTACCCCATGCTGCTTGACAAGCAAATCCCCGTGGGAGAAGTTGTTTTCGCGTTGTCGATTATTGGACCCGCGCAAGTACTCGGCAGAATCATCATTAGTCGCTTCGCCAGCCGAGTATCCATGCGCACCCTGGGCTCCATCATGCTGAGCCTGTTCCCCTTCATCTTCGCCGCCTTCATTCCTGATTCACCCGGGTTCCTATTCGTTGCAATTCTGTTCGCTATCTACGGGCTTGCAAATGGTGTCTTCACCATCGTGCGCGCGCAAGTCGTTCCGGAAATGCTGAGCAAGCACGCCTATGGCGCGCTCAACGGACTCATCACCATCCCCACGATCGTGGCGCGTGCCGTCGGACCTGTCCTCGCGGCGTGGCTTTGGTCGATTGATCAGTCTTACGATATCGTTCTGATTGCTCAAGTCGGTGCTGCGGTGCTTCTGGCGGTACTGTTTTGGGCGGCCAACATCACGAGCCGACTGCATCCGCCGTCACTCTAACCTTCCCTCGACTGAATTGAGGCTCACATGAATGCTCGATCGCACACGTCTACTGCTGAACCCACATCCGACATCGTTTCTATGGACGCCGTTGGCCTATCCAAGGCGATCCATCGACGCGACATATCCTGCGTCGAAGTGCTTGATGCCTACTTAGCGCAAATCGATCGCCTCAATCCGCAGGTCAATGCCATCGTAGCCATGCCTGCCCGAGAGGGCTTACACGCGCAAGCAACAGAGCGCGACAAGCAACTGGCTAACAAGCAAAGTCTCGGTCCGCTACATGGCTTTCCACAAGCCCCAAAGGACATCGCGCCCTTAGCGGGTCTGGTCACGACCAATGGATCTCCGATCTTTGCGGGTCAAATCACAAAAGTGGACTCCGCTGCGAATGCGCGAGTCCGAGAAAGCGGTGCAATCTTCATTGGGCGCACAAACTCGCCAGAGTTCGGACTCGGTGCCCACACCTACAACCGTGTCTATGGCATCACCCGTAATGCGTTCAATCCCGCACACTCAGCCGGCGGCAGCAGCGGTGGCGCAGGCGTGGCGCTCGCCCTACGCATGCTTCCCGTCGCCGATGGTTCAGACATGATGGGCTCGCTACGCGTGCCCGCCGCATTCAACAACGTCTTCGGTTTTAGGCCCTCCGTTGGGTGTGTGCCACACGGCCCGGGCGATGACGTATTTTTTCAGCAATTCAGTGTGACGGGCCCGATGGCGCGCAACGTTCCAGACCTTGCCCTGCTATTGGGCGTTCAAGCAGGCTTTGATCCCCGACTCCCACTAACCCGTCGGCAAGATGACCCACGCCTCTTCGCTCAACCCTTAGACCGCGACCTGCGCGGCGTGCGCGTCGGCTGGCTGGGTGATCTGGGTGGCCACCTACCCATGGATCCTGAGTTATTGGCGCTCACACAAGGTTCGCTAGAACATTTCAAAGCGATCGGATGCGTCGTGGAGGCCGTAACACCACACTTCGATTTTGAACAGCTATGGCGCGCCTGGATTACGCTGCGCAGCTTCACCTTTTCAGGCGGGCACGCGCAGCACTACCACGACAGCGCACGACGCAGCCAACTCAAGCCCGAAGCGATTTGGGAAATCGAGCGCGGTCTCGCACTGACTGGACCGGAGATCTTTGAGGCAGCAAAAGTTCGGACGGCTTGGTACCAAGAGTTGGTACGACTCTTTCAGCAGTTTGATTTTCTTGTCATGCCAACCACTCAAGTTTTTCCGTTCGAGGCCCAAGCGCACTGGCCAAAAGAACTCGCCGGCAAGAGCATGGACACCTACCACCGCTGGATGCAATCCGTCGTGCCAGTCACCATGACGGGCTTACCCACGTTGGGCGCCCCCGCAGGCTTTGGCGCTGCAGGCTTACCGGCCGGCATACAAATGATTGGCCCCGCCCAGACAGACTTCTCGGTTTTGCAATTAGGACACGCCTACGATCTAGCGAGTCAGCACTCTCGAGTACGAAGCCCCCTACTGGGTTAGCCGTAAGGGCTATTATGACGGACCGATCGAGGCAAGTTAATATCTCGCTCATGAACCAGACCGCACCGATCGCACTTGTGACAGGCGCCGCCAAGCGCCTGGGCAGGCATATTGCACTCGCTCTCGCGCACGCGGGGTGGGATGTCGTCGTGCATTATGGTCGCGCGCAAGATGAGGCGACGCAGCTCGTCCAAGACATTAGAGCCCTGGGGCGACACGCTTGCGCAGTGCAGGCGGACTTAAGTGATCCCTCGCAAGTCGACACCCTCATCGAACGATGCATATCCGAAATCGGTCTGCCAGAGTGCCTCGTGAACAATGCCTCGATGTTCGAATACGACGACGCCCAGACGTTTACATGCGCCACACTTCAAGCGCACATGCAAGTCAATGCTGCGGCCCCCGTTGCACTCGCCACAGCACTCCATAAAGCGCACTGTGCGACGCCGCCGCACTCGACAACCCCAGCAGTCGTCATCAACATATTGGATCAAAAGCTCGCCAATCCCAATCCAGACTTTCTGTCCTACACGCTGTCGAAAGCCGCCTTGCAAGAAGCCACCCGTTTGCTTGCCCAAGCACTTGCACCGCAATGTCGTGTGGTAGGCTTGGCACCCGGTTTGACTCTTGTATCGGGCGATCAGACAGAAGATGGCTTCCACGCTGCCCACCGTCGAACGCCCCTTGGAAAGTCGTCCACGCCCGACGACATTGCCCAGGCCGTTGTCTATCTTGCACGCGCGCATGCCATCACAGGAACAACTCTTTTTGTAGATGGCGGCCAGCACCTTCAACCTTCGGAACGTGATGTCATGTTCCTGACTTCCTGACCCCCTCCATGATCCCAACCTCTGCGCAACACCCAAGCCTTCATCACTGCCGACGCCTATTTCTAAGTAATTTTGAAGTAAATATGAATATTGGGGTGCACGACTTTGAAAAGAAAGGCGAGCAACGCGTCATCGTGAACGTTGATTTGTACGTCCCGCTACAAAACAACACTCCGCAGTCGGACGATCTAGCGGAGGTGGTCGATTACGACTTCATGCGCCAAACGATCGCAGACATCATCGCGGGTGGGCATATACATCTGCAAGAGACGCTTTGCGACGAAATTGCAGCGAGGATGCTTGCGCACCCCCTCGTCTTTGCGACAAGGGTATCAACCGAGAAGCCTGATGTATATCCGGATTGCAAAAGTGTAGGCGTTGAGATTTTTAAGCTAAAAAACAATTAATATCATTAGCTTAAATACCCTATATCATGAAAGATTTAAGTTAATTTATATAGTACATCAATGCATATTAAAGTAGTACATCGCAGCTTGATATGCGCTGACAGTATCAGCACCCCACCTGACATCACTAGGGTACGTAAGCGCCTGTGGACCCGCTTAAGGTCTGCGCCAACAACACCCCACAACAAGTGTCATGCCAGCCGTAGCATAAAGACGCCTTGGCGTAGACGCAAAACAAAAAGGGGTCATGCGGGAGGTGATCCAGATTGAAAATCACGCCACATTAGGCAGTGCATCGCTCTGAAATAGAAAATGGGTCTTAGGTGTAAACCTAAGACCCATTTGTATTGGTCGGGGCGGTGGGATTCGAACTCACGACCCTCTGCTCCCAAAGCAGATGCGCTACCAGGCTGCGCTACGCCCCGAAGACCGACACTATAACAGATTCTCGCTAATCAACCGAATCGGCCCGTGATGTAGTCCTCAGTTTCTTTACGCTGAGGCTTCACAAAGATCTTGTCCGTGGCACCGAACTCAACTAGCTCTCCGAGATACATAAACGCCGTAAAGTCTGACACCCGCGCAGCCTGCTGCATGTTGTGCGTCACGATGGCCACCGTGTAGTCCGACTTAAGCTCATGCAACAGATCTTCAACCTTTGCAGTAGAGATGGGATCAAGCGCGGAGGTGGGCTCGTCTAGCAAGATCACTGAAGGCTTGACCGCCACCGAACGTGCGATACACAGGCGCTGTTGCTGCCCACCCGACAAAGATAAACCGCTTTGACCGAGCTTGTCCTTGACCTCTCCCCATAACGCAGCCTTGGTAAGGGCCCATTCCACACGCTCATCCATATCGGCCTTGTTCAGGCTTTGGTAGAGACGGACACCAAACGCAATGTTGTCGTAGATCGACATCGGGAACGGGGTAGGCTTTTGAAACACCATGCCGATACGGGCGCGAAGCATATTCAAATCTTGTTTGTCATCCAGAATATTCTGGCCATAAAAATTGATCTGTCCCTCAGCTCTTTGACCAGGGTACAAGCTGTACATCCGGTTGATCGCACGTAGCAGCGTTGACTTGCCGCAGCCCGATGGTCCGATAAAAGCGGTCACTTTCCGTTCAGCAATATCCAAATGGATATTCTTGAGCCCTAGGAATTTTCCGTAATAGAAATTGAGATCCCGCACTTCAATCGCATTCGCGAGGGGCTTGGCGTTGGCTTGATTATTCATATACACATTCCAGAGGGATCGGCGAATTAATGCCCAGCTTTTTTCTCACGCAGCAACACGCGCGCAAGAATATTCAGCAACAAAACCGTGAGGGTGATAATCAGTGCGCCCGCCCAAGCCAAGTTCACCCAGTTCTCGTAGGGGCTCATCGCGAACTGAAAGATCACAACAGGCAAATTCGCCAGAGGTGCATTCATGTTGGTTGAGAAAAACTGATTATTTAACGCAGTAAATAGCAAGGGCGCTGTCTCGCCGCTGATACGCGCTAGCGCCAGCAACAAGCCAGTCAAAATCCCCGCACGGGCCGCCCGCAACGTCACGTAACTGGTCACTTTCCAGCGTGGCGCACCAAGAGCGTAGGCCGCTTCGCGCAAACTACCCGGCACCAGACGCAGCATGTTCTCGGTTGTACGGATTACCACAGGGATCGCGATCAGACTCAAGGCAAAGGAGCCGGCCCAGCCGGAGAAATGTTTGACTTGCGCAACGAGGATTGCATACACAAAGAGCCCGAGGACGATCGACGGTGCCGACAACATGATGTCTGTGACGAAGCGGGTCACTGATGCCACGACACTGCGATCACCGAACTCTGCCAAATAAACCCCTGACAGAATACCAATGGGTGTCGCCACAAGTGCGGTCACCCCAATCATCATCATACTGCCCACGATCGCGTTCGCTAAACCGCCACCCTCTGAGCCTGGAGCGGGCGTAGACTCGGTAAACACTGCCCAGCTCAAGCCTGCAAACCCGTTCTTGAACAAAATGATCAAGATCCAGATTAACGCAACAAGACCGAGGACCATTGAAGCCATTGACAGCATCAGGCCAACATAATTGGCCACTTTGCGCCGACGATATAAATTGCTATCCAGGTTCTCGGCGTGCGTCACATTCGGTTGGTTTGAAGTGGACATTTAAGTACGCGCTCCCTGTGCTTTTTCAGCGCGCATGATCATCACTTTCGCGACAGACAACACGAAAAATGTGATCACAAAGAGTAGAAAGCCCAGCGCGAAAAGCGTGGACAAATGAAAGTCGTCCGCTTCACCAAACTCGTTGGCCAGCGTCGAAGCAATTGAGGTACCCGGGGCAAAAAGAGACTCGCGCAGGCGCTGAGAGTTTCCGATGACAAACGTCACGGCCATCGTCTCACCCAAGGCGCGACCCAACCCCAGCATCACGCCACCAATCACACCTTTCTGGGTATAAGGAAGCACGATGTAACGCACAACTTCCCAGGTCGTACAGCCGAGACCGTAAGCGGACTCGCGCAAAATCGGGGGGACAATTTCAAACACATCCCGCATCACCGCCGCAATAAAAGGCAGGATCATGAAGGCGAGAATAATGCCAGCAGCGAGCAATCCAATCCCGTTCATGGCGCCACCAAAGAGTGGTCCGATCAGAGGCATCTGACCCAAGGTGGATTGCAAGGCGGGTTGACCGTACTCGGCGAATAAAGGCGCAAATATAAACAGCCCGAACATACCGTAAATAATGGAAGGGACCGCAGCGAGAAGTTCGATCGCGGTGCCCAGTGGCCTACGCAGCCAAAGGGGGCATGTCTCGGTGAGGAATACTGCAATACCAAAGGCAAGCGGCACCGCCAGCAAAAGCGCAATCACGGAACTGACCAACGTCCCGTAGATGGCGATCATCGCCCCGAACTCTTCGTTGATGATGTCCCACTCTACGCGCCAGATAAAACCAATACCAAACTTTTGAAACGCAGGCCAGGCACTTACGAACAGGGACACCAGGATCCCTGCGAGTGCGAGCAACACCAATACCGAAAAGAGCAACGTCACCTTATGGAAGAAAAAATCCTGGATGCGCTGCCTTTTCACCACAGCAAGCATGCCCGGCTCCATCATGCTTTTATCCGCAAGGATTTCACTCATCAACTACCCCTTGGTGCGTGGTCTTTTCAGTTTGGCTTAGTCAGTCATTCAACAATTAATGCTTGATCTGTGACCAGACCTTGGCAGCAATCGCTTTAGTCAATGCATCAGGCAGAGGGACATAATCTAGATCAAGAGCCAACTGCTGGCCATCCTTAAACGCCCAAGTAAAGAACTTCAAAACGTCTTTAGAAGCAGCCTTGTTGGCAGGATCTTTGTACATCAGGACAAACGAGGCACCGGTGATTGGCCAAGCGGCATCGCCCTTTTGCTCGACCAGCGAGATACCCATACCAGGCACGCTAAACCAATCCGCACCGGCTGCTGCGGCTGCAAAAGTCGCTTCGCTCGGATCTACAAATTTGCCGTTCTTGTTTTGCATTTGCATATGTGGGATTTTGTTACGTTTTGCGTAGGCAAATTCAACGTAGCCGATCGAACCTTTTACACGCGCTACGTTCGCAGCCACACCCTCGTTGCCCTTGCCACCGACCGAACTATTGGCGGGCCACTTCACTGCAGCACCCTTGCCAACTTTATCAGCCCACGCTTTGCTGGCTTCCGATAAGTAGTCGGTAAAGATAAATGTTGTGCCAGAGCCATCGGCGCGATGTACAACGGTAATCGCTTGATCAGGCAACTTCTTGCCAGGATTCAGTTCAGCGAGTTTGGGGTCGTTCCATTTAGAAATCGTACCCATAAAGATCTCAGCTAAGACAGGGCCGGTAACTTTCAATTCACCTGGCTTGAAGCCCTCGACGTTAATCACTGGAACCACGCCACCCAAAATGACTGGGAACTGCACCATCCCGTCTTTGTCGAGTTGCTCGCCTGTCACTGGGGCATCAGACGCACCGAAGGTCACGGTCTTGGCACGAATCTGGCGCAAGCCACCGGAAGAACCAATCGACTGATAGTTCAAACCGACGTTTTCCATTTTTTTGTAAACCTCTGCCCACTTGGCAAAGATCGGGTACGGGAAAGTAGCGCCAGCGCCTGTGATGTCGGCCGCTTGGCTTGTAACGGCAGCGCTGGTCAAAACAAGCCCAGCCGCCAGGGAAAGGAGTGCACGCTTAATCATCTGTCGTTCCTCAAAGATCGTTAAATAAGGGTCTTTCACCAAAACAGAGCAGATGGTAGGGGTCGAACATGACGGAATTGTGACAATTGGCGTTAAAAAATGCTCATATGAAAATAATACTTAGGATTAGGGCCTGCTGTGCAGATCTCACGCCGGTATCGCGTAGGTATCGCGCAGGGTTGACTAAGCGCCGAGCCGATCCATCAAGTGCTGATGCAATGAAAAGCTTGCACCACGCCGGCGCACGAGCGCATAGGAACCGTCTGCCTGCTGCACCCAGGCGCGCACGTTATCTTTAAGCGCGTACGTAAACGCTTCATCCATGACGCGCTTTTTAAGGTTCTTGTCAGCAACTGGAAATGCAATTTCGACTCGCCGGAAAAAATTACGGTCCATCCAATCAGCTGAGGAGAGATACACCTTCTCT
>JBILHV010000186.1:0-4282 GCA_044350305.1 Burkholderiaceae bacterium | reverse complement strand
TCTCAGGAGCCTGAGTTGGCGCAGCCACGTCGGAAGTCTGCGCTACCGTCTGCGCAATATCCGCAGTCTGCTCGACCACAGCTGGCGTCGCAAGCGCTGGCATGTCTGCAGCAGGCGCCACCGGTTCTACGAACACCGCGGCAACGGGTGCACCATCTGTTGTTTCTGGTGTGTCACGCTTGACGAACACACGTTTTTTACGAACCTCTACCTGAATCGTGCGCGACTTACCTGAGCCGTCTGCTTGGCGAATTTCAGTTGTTTGTCTGCGCGTGAGCGTAATTTTCTTACCCTCAGTTGCGCCATGCGAACGACGCAGAGACTCGAGCAGTCGAGCTTTGTCGCCGTCCGTGACATTATCGTCCACCGATTTGAGATCGACGCCGGCACCGCGCAACTGCTCTAGCAGTACGTTGGCAGGCATTTTCAATTCGATAGCGAACTGGGCGACTGTGTTACTCGACATTAGACTCTCTCTTACCTATTTACAGCGTTACAACTTCAGGTGTACTTCAAAGCAACCACTGCACGCACTAGTTCTCAAACCAGTGTGCACGCGCTGCCATAATGATTTCGCTCGCAGCGGCCTCATCTAATCCGGTCATCTCCGACAACTCATCCGTTGCGAGCTCGGCTAAATCGTCACGCGTCTTGATATTTGCGACAGTCAACTTCGCAACCAATTCAGGAGTCATGCCCTCAAGCGTCAATAGATCTTGCGCTGTTTCAACACGCTCTTCTTGAGCGATCGCCTCGGTCAGCAGCGCATTGCGCGCACGTGTACGCAACTCATTGATCGTATCTTCGTCAAACGATTCGATTTCTAACAATTCCTGCATCGGCACGTAGGCGATCTCTTCGAGCCCAGTAAAGCCTTCATCAATCAAGATATCAGCGACTTCTTCATCGACATCAAGGCGTGACATAAAGGTGGAACGCAGCGTCGCACGCTCTAACTCTTGACGATTCTGACTTTCTTCCGGCGTCATGATGTTGATTTGCCAGCCGGTCAGCTCAGAGGCCAAGCGGACGTTTTGTCCTTTGGAACCAATCGCCTTAGGCAAGTTTTCTTCGTCTACGACAACATCCATCGCGTGACGGTCTTCGTCAACCACGATTGACTCTACGTTTGCTGGCGCTAGCGCGCCGATCACAAATTCGGCAGGATCATCCGACCACAGCACAATGTCAACCTGCTCACCGCCAAGTTCGTTACGCACGGCAGTCACGCGTGAACCACGCATCCCGACACATGTACCAATTGGGTCGATCCGCTTATCGTAGGCAATCACCGCAATCTTGGCACGCACGCCTGGATCGCGCGCAGCGCCTTTGATCTCAAGTAAGCCTTGCTCGATTTCAGGCACTTCGTTTTCAAACAGTTGTTGAATAAATTCTGGCGCGGTACGCGACAGGATGACCTGCTGACCCCTCGCAGTGCGATCGATTTTGAGCACGTAGGCGCGTACACGATCACCCACACGAAGATTTTCTTTCGGGATCATTTCGCTGCGAGGCAAACGCGCTTCTATTTTGCCTGTTTCAACGATCACATCGCCCTTATCCATGCGCTTGATCGATCCCGAAACAATTGTCTCGCCACGATCGAGGAAGTCGTTCAAGATCTGCTCACGCTCGGCATCGCGAATACGCTGCAAGATTGCTTGCTTGGCCGCCTGGGCACCAATGCGACCAGCCTCGATGGGCTCTAGGGCCTCTTCGATATATTCGCCGACCTCGATATCCGAGACGATCTCTTGGGCATCTGACAGCATTTCCTGCTGATCAGGCTCTTGGAGACCCAATTCATCCGGAACGACGAGCCAGCGCCGAAACCCCTCATGGTCGCCCGTTATCCGATTCACCGACACACGGATGTCCGCATCGTCTTTAAAGCGTTTTTTCATGGCCGAAGCCAGCGCGCCCTCAAGCGCATCAAACACCACGTCACGGGTCACGTTTTTTTCACGTGCCAACGCATCAACCAACAGAAGAATTTCGCGACTCATCGCTTTTTGCCCTTGAAATCCAAGACTGGATCCAGCTTGCCACGCTCCACGTCGCTAAACGCAAAGCCCACTTGCCGAAACTCACCCTTTTTTGCCTCAAACTCGATACCGAAAGGCTTAGACTGCGCCTCGGCACCTGCTGTACTGATCGACCCACTCAGGTCAACAAGCACACCCGAAAAAACCTTTTGATTATCTACTGCCTCGCGCAACTTCACTTCCACACGCTCACCCACAAACCGCTTGAAATCAGACTCGGTTTTAAGCGGCCGGTCCACCCCAGGCGAACCGACCTCGAGCCGACGGTAATCGATGTTTTCAACCTCGAACACACGCGACAAATGTTTGGAGACCTGTTCACAGTCTTCGATACGCACGCCCTCAGGGCGATCAATCGTCACGCGCAACAATCCCAACGCACCGCGCTCGATATCGATAAATTCGATATCTAACGATGCGAGAGCCTGCTGCGTAAGAGTAAAAAGATCTGCCATACACTCAAAAAAAATGGGCTGAATAACAGCCCATTTACAACTAGTTAAGACTTCGCTACGGCGCTCGGGTCGACGCAGCGCTAGCCAACATCAACCGCCCTGTGAGACCGCGCGCTATTACTGCACACACAACCCCCTTGCAACCCCAATGCACCTGCTATTCAAAGCCTATTTGCGCACAAAAGTAAATACGCATTAGCCCATGATTCTAGCATGAAAACGACAATTTTTCTTGTCGTGTCAATCATTTAGCGGCTTGCGCACGCCCTATGAACGATCACCTCTGGACGACTTTGAGAATCCTAAGCGAGACTCGTGCGCTGAAGGCCCTTTAGGTTGCCAGTCATCTCCCTTCGGCCCCGACCCAGATGTCCCTGCATTTTCCTTAGGCCCGGAGCGCCCTTGCCCACGCGGCTTACCGGGACCGCGAGGACCACCCGCGTTCTTCGGGGGTCTACCACCCGCGCCACCCGGAGCACCACTGCCGCCAGCCGGTCCACGCGGACGAGGGCCCTCACTGCGCGGCCGACCAGCCTCTAGTGCTGCGGCTTCACCCGCGACTCCTGGCTGCCCAGACGCAGGGCGCCCGCCGGACCGGCCGCCCGGACGTCCGCGCCCACCTGGCTTGGCGCCAGGACCACCCTGACCACCCGGCCGTCCACCGGGTCGCGCATTAGGAGCGCCTCCCGGCTTGCCGGAACGGCCTCCACGTCCCGCACCCTGTCCGCCGCCCGGATGACCATTGGCGTAGCCTCCGCCCACAGTCAACACCGTGGGCGCTGACTCAGTCGGATGCGTAAACGGTGCCGGCTTGCCGGAACGGCCGCCCTGAACCTTACCCCGTCGCCCCATGCGCGCACCATGACTGCCATTGCGATCCATCGTGCCAAAACCTGGGGGCAAGGCGCTATCGTGCGATGTGGGTTGCTTCGGAGCACGCGACCGACCCTCTCCGGATTCATCATCATCACGCAGCAACCCGACCTGCACCATCAAGGCGCTGACCAATTTTGGATCCAACTCTTCCCAACGACCACGACGCAGCGTCGTCGGCAACACAATATCGCCAAAGCGCGTACGGATCAGGCGACTCACTGTCAAGCCAACCGACTCGAACATTCGACGCACCTCGCGGTTGCGCCCCTCATTGAGCGTGATGCGATACCAACGATTGCTGCCCTCGCCGCCTAAGAACTCAATCATTCCGAAACTGGCCGGGCCGTCGTCAAGCTCGACGCCATCCAACAAAGATTGGCGCTGCTGCGGCCCAAGCTCTCCGAGCACGCGCACGGCGTACTCGCGCTCATTACCATAGCGGGGATGCAACAACCGATTCGATAAGTCACCAGACGTCGTCAGAATCAGCAGTCCTTCCGTATTTAAATCTAGACGCCCGACAGACAACCATTTGCCAACCTTCATCTTAGGTAAACGCGCAAACACATTGGCACGACCACCCGGATCGTCGTGACTCACGATTTCGCCAGCAGGCTTGTGATACAAAATGACGCGCGGCGGCTTATTGGTATTGGTACGTGTGATCGGCCTACCATTGACACGCACTAAATCGTTGGGCCCCACGCGCTGACCAATGTGCGCCGGCTCACCATTGACCGATACGCGACCCGCAATAATGAGCTCTTCCATCTCGCGCCGCGAACCAATGCCCGCATCTGCCAAAAGCTTATGCAGCTTAGGCATTAACAGATCACTGTTTAAATATTTGTTCAGGCGCTGCTCGCTCCGGTCGGTGCTGCCCAGATAAGACAGCGCCTCCTG
>JBILHV010000185.1:0-4306 GCA_044350305.1 Burkholderiaceae bacterium | reverse complement strand
CATCCAAGACGATAAGACAAACGTTCAAATTGGAGTGTCATCGCGTTTGTGCCAACGTTGCATAGAGTTGAACAACACCTACACCATCATTTTTCTGGATAGAAGCACCGACAACATATAGCCCATAAGTTTGACGAAAATCTGCAACCAGGTCTAACCAACGGCTAAATTCGATCTCGTCAATCTTCAACTCTAATTGCGCCGGACTAATATTCTCTAACCTGCGCAGCGTATATTTGATTCCTTGGGAAAATAGCTTTTGCTCTAGCCTAGAAAACTCAAGTTCCGAAAGCTTCGCGATTCGAACGTCTTTGTCTCTGTATCGGACTAGCGTTTGGTTGAGATCTTGAATGCTCATTAACTGCATTGGGTATCTCTGCAGTCTCTGCTCAAGGTTCTTTTGAAAGGGCAGAATGATCAACAACCAAAGGATGCCTAATACAAGACAGGCACCAGCTGCAATGAGCGCTCTAGACGGAAATTTTTTGAACGCACTGAATCGGCTTTTCTTTGCCGCAAACGATGTAGAAAGACTAGTCATCTGTCAATTTCGCATAGGGGCTTAACAAGAAACTCTCTGACCCAAGGTGCTGTATCGAGTTGTCTTGCAAAATGGCTAAACGCTGATTGTCTGAGAGGGTCCTCTCTTGTAATTCGAATACCAACCCTTTTTTTGAATACACCAAACCTTTTAATGCCTCGGGCGGAAGTCCTTTCAGTAGATTTTGCAGTGATAACAGCATTCTTTCAAAGTCCCCTCCACAATTCTCGAGGTTCTTATGCGCAGCCGTGCAGCTCGCACTAACCAAACGCTTAAAGCCGTCTTTTCTATCCGAACTCTCTAACAAGACTTGATTAGCGGCTTTTGCTAAAGTCGCCTCCCAATGTAGATCTTGCCAAAGCAAGGCCATGACATAGAAAAGATATCCAATACAAAGTGTCAGCGTTGCGTATTTTGTCCACATCAGTGGCGACTTCCATACGTCGCGCGAAACCCAGTGATGAACTTCACTTTGACGCTCTGACCTAAAATCATAAAACTCATCTGGCAAGAGATTAGTTGACTCGTAAAATTTTTTCTCAGTCGAAATGCCATTGATCAAAATCGCCTCAGAGATCTCTTGAAGCTCGGACTGACCATTTCCCTCTTGAATGACAAGCAAGGTGTCATTGACGGGCTGTGCCCAGCACGTAATCTCGTAGGGCGATAGTTTTGAGGTGTACAACCTCGTTGCGTCCTCCTCTTTGAAGTAAAGAATTGAGTCTGATGGTGGTAGCAACATACTCTCTGAAATCAATTGAATCTTTTCACAATTGATCACTGATAACTTTTGACTAAGCCACAACAACCAGTCGCGATCCATCACACTTACCAGTCTTCGATCGGGCAGTTGCTCTGATATCGGCGGCAGCAATTGAATGCGAGTTTCCGACACAGAAGACAACAAATCATCTTCCATGAGCATGGGCAAAATTTGAATCAGTTTTTTTGTATTGACGGCGGGAACTTTAAGTTCTGTCAGTCGTATATCAGCACCAGGAACGATCGCCAGCACATGATCAGCGACTGGGCATACATCTAAATCTAAAACCTTTTGAAAATCACCGTGATCAACATGCCTCCAAGAAAAATACAAGTCCTGGAGAGACCACTCTTGAGCGTTGCTCGTGATGGGCCGAGAGGGGCAGCGAATAATTAGACGAGTCATTTCAAGTCAATCCCGGTGGCACTACGGTGACCCGTTGAATCATTCCAAGGTCACTCAAAAGTAGCCGGTGATTATGAAGAAGATAGGGACCAGTAAAATCCTTGAAGCGCATTCGAAAAGTGACTGATGTCGGTTGTTGACTAGTTCCGCCTGCGGGCAGCGTGACCGTGTCGCACCAATATGGCGCAACAGGCTCATTATTTACCTTGATGATATACATCGGATTCACATGAATATGAAATACATGAGAGATCTGATTCAGATTGAAAACAGTCCACTCTTCGACAGTATCAAGTATCGCGATTTCATTGAGCGTGTTGGCAGCTTGAATATCGAACGGCGGGACGAGATTGGGCGGCGGTGGATAGACTGGCGTCTGAGGCCCGAATGTTGACGCGATCTTTTGTCGTATTTGCAATTTACTGAATTGATAATTTTTTTCAGCGTGTTCGATAAGCGCTGTCGACGTTTGAACTAGCTTGCCGATTAAAGTCGGCGATTGTTTCGCCTCAAATAGTGACGCATTTCCTGTCGCTCTGAAAATAATGTTGCGTTTCTTACCGCCGTTATTCGCTAATTCTTCGTCGGTAATTGGGGCTAGAAAGGGACTTACAGGCAACGGCGCAGGAGGTATCTGCATGGCCTTTTTAGAATCGAGCACAATCACTTTTGCCAAGACATCCGGGGGTAGCACGATCGGTTGTGCACCGTCTGAAATTTTCAAAGGCATGCCGCGCAGATAATAGATCCCCGGGTTACCTGCTTGAACAATAATTGAAGCGCGATTTCCCGGGGCTAGCAGCAAACCGAGATCGCCACTGTTTCTGGCATCCTGATGATCAATATATGATGCACTTCCCCACCCGTCCGTTGTGTATTGCCTCAGAACGTGACCATCTAGGCTGAGATTTAAAGAGTTAAAGACTTGCGTATTGATCAAGCGCCATCTATGTACTTCGCCGCTCTGCATCACAATCGTGGGTTGACGTACTCCATTCACCAATACGGGCTGTGCATCGCTGTACTCATCAATACGACTTTGTTTCTTTAATCCCTTACCGGTTGGGTCTTGGGTCAGCTGAGCAAACTTCTCTAAGCGGCCCGCTGTAGCACCAACACCTTCATTCAAGAATGTAGTTAACGCAAAATATGGTGCCTGAAATAAAAAAATTAACTCGGTCGCTTGAGCCATCTCTGGCAAGTCATCCACCTCTCCTCTGACCATAATCGCGCCCGACATCAAACTCGCGACTTGTAATGCGCTGGAGCCATGATATTGCGGATGGTAATAGAACGGACCAGCAGGATGATTCTTAGGAATGCGGTACACATGCTGCCGCGAGTCACCATTTGGCACTACTCCACCATAATTAGGATCCACCACATAGTCGCCATACTCGAGAGGTGTGACATCACCGTATATACCGGGAAACACATGCAAGCCGTGTACATGTAAATTCGTTGTGTTGGGCTTGATGTAATTCGTCGGATCGCGAAAGGCTCGAAATGGAGGGTTCTCTGGCAATTGATTCAGTAATCGAATCCTCAATACGTCACCGCCTCGCACCACCAAGGTGGGGCCTGAGCTGCCTGCGGGCTGAGAGTCATAGCCATAGGCACGTAAGGATACGGGATGGCGCATATTCGGGTTTGAGCCGGATAACTGGGTATCAAAATATGAAATCGTAAGTGTGACATCCAACAAGCCATTTTTTGCTTCGAGCAGAGGTGGTTGCACAAAGGTCTGCAAAGGTAATTTGTTGCGATCACTCTCGGTCTGTTCGCAAGCTGTTAAGGCAAGCGGTGCCACAATGCCCGAGGCAATACTCACTCCACAGCGCAAAAAGTGACGCCTAGCGTTTTCTGGAGAAGCATGCTCAGTGATAGCCACGTTATCCATTTCTCCAAAAGGGATAGGGCGTCAATTGCTTCTCGGCTGCACCGCCCAGCTGACCCGACTCATTACTCCCCCACCCTAAGAGCGCCTGCTGACTTATCGCGAGCGCATGCATCTCGCCAGCAGCAATTGCCTGCACTCCCACTAGGCCTGGTACCCGTGTGGGAGCACTCCGAGGCCGAGCATCATTTAAACCTAGCTGACCAAAGCCATTCCATCCCCATGCATAGACGGTTCCAGACTCTGTTAGCGCTAGTGAAAAATGGGTGCCGGCTGCTACTGCCGTCATTTTTTCTGGCATCGTAATCAATATTGGTTGACTGTTATAGCGCGTACGTTGATGACCGAGTTGCCCGTACTGATTACTACCCCAGCCGTACACTCTGCCCTCGTTGCAAAGAGCTAAGACGTGCGTCGCACCAACAGCGACACTGCTAATCGTATTTGCGATCCGCACAGGCATAGGCTTGGTTGCATTCGTTATATGCCCTATCCCTAACTGCCCTGCAGAATTACTCCCAAAAGAAAAAACAGAGCCCTCGCGCGAGAGTGCGATCATGAAGTTATCCCCTAGGGCAACCATCTGCATAGCAGGCAACCCGCGCACCTGACTAGGTAAAGCATTCATTTGTTCGGTCGGTCGGCCTAACGCTTGATCCACATTAAGTCCCCAAGTATGTAGACCACCCGTCTCATCAAT
>JBILHV010000019.1:0-13139 GCA_044350305.1 Burkholderiaceae bacterium | reverse complement strand
GGAGAGATGTCGAGTGTGCCAGTGCCCACTATTGCGGCACGTGCCTGGATTACGGTAGATGTCACAAGCGGCCAGGTGGTGGCTTCGTCTAATGCCGATCAAAAAATTGAGCCAGCTTCGCTGACTAAAATCATGACGGCCTACCTGGCTTTCACAGCGATCAAAGAAAAACGTTTAACGCTCGAGCAGCAAGCGAATGTGTCGACGGTCGCCTGGAAAACGCGCGGCTCACGCATGTTCATTGAGCCCCGCAAGCCTGTCACGGTAGATGAACTCATCAAAGGCGTGATCATTCAGTCAGGCAATGACGCATCGGTGGCACTCGCAGAAACCGTCTCGGGTAGCGAGGCTGCTTTTGTCGACAGCATGAATAAGGAAGCGGCGCGCATGGGTATGGCCAACACTGTGTTCAAGAACGCAACGGGCCTGCCCGATGCCGAACACATGAGCACCGTACGCGATTTGGCCATCATTGCGCGTCGCATGATCAATGATCATCCGGACTACTTTCCGTACTATTCAATGCGCGAGTTCACGTACAACAAAATTAAACAGTCCAACCGTAATCGTTTGTTGTGGGCTGACCCGTCAGTCGATGGCATGAAAACAGGCCACACCGACGCCGCGGGCTATTGCCTAGTTGCAACCGCCAAGCGGGGTGATCGTCGCGTGATCACGGTGCTCGTGGGTTCAGATAGCATGGCCACGCGCGCGGAAGAAAGCCTAAAAATTCTGAACTGGACCTTCCAGAATTTCGAAACGATCAAGATTTTTGATAAGTCGCAGCCGGCTGTTGAGGCGCGTGTCTGGCAAGGCAAGACCGAGGAAGCCAAGCTCGGCGTGTCGAATCCTTTGTGGGTGACCGTGCCACGCGGGCGTGCGGGCGACGTCAAACCGATCGCCAAGCGTCCTGATCCTTTACTCGCGCCACTTGGTGCGGGCGAGAAGGTCGGCACGCTCACCCTGATGTTGGATAACAAGCTGTTGCGTTCAGAACCGCTTGAGGTGCTTGAGGCGGTCGAGCGTGCCGGCTTTGTAGGCCGAACTGTCGACACAGTAAAGTTGTGGTTCCGTAAGTCTGAATAATTTTTCATCAATCGATCGAACAAGCGAGCAGAACAAATGGTGCAGAACATGTTGATTCAAGGTGTTTCGGGCAATCCAACCGTCTATGTCAACGGCGTCTTTGGCCCGTTGTCTGAGGCAAAAATTTCGGTGCTTGACCGAGGCTTTATTTTTGGTGATGGTATCTACGAGGTCGTGCCGATTTACAAAGGTAAGACCTTCCGCATGGCGCAGCATTTAGCGCGTCTAGAGCGTAGTCTCGCAAAGTTGCGGATTCAAAATCCAATGACCAAGCAGCAATGGGAGGCCTTGGTTAAAGAGCTGACCGATCGCAACGCTGAGCCCACTAGCATGGTCTACATCCAGGTGACGCGTGGTGTCGCTAAACGCGATCATGCGTTCCCCGTGCCGCCCGTGGAGCCGACTGTTTTTGCGATGGTGGCACCAATGACCCCACCGACTGCGGCTGTCCGCGAGAAAGGCCTAACCTCCGTGAGCATCCCTGATGAGCGCTGGTTGCATTGCGACATTAAGTCCGTGTCCTTGCTCGGCAACGTGTTGGCTAAGCAAGCGGCTGTGGATGCAGGTGTCGACGAGGTCATCCAGTTCCGTAATGGCAACCTCACAGAAGGCGCGTCTTGCAATATCTGGGTGATCAAGCAGGGCAAACTGATTGCTCCCCTAAAAGACAATCTCGTGCTTGAAGGCATCCGTTATGGCTTGTTGGAAGAGTTGTGCAAAGAAGCCGGTATTCCCTTCGAATTGCGCGTCGTCAAACAAGAGGAAGTGCTGGGCGCGGACGAGATCTTGATGTCTTCTGCAACCCGCGAGGTGCTGGCGATTGTTCAGCTCGACGGCAAGCCCGTTGGTGCTGGTAAACCTGGCCCAGTCTTCCAGAAACTGCGCGCCGCTTACGATGCACGCATTGCCGCGCTGTAATTATGGCCGCGCCAACGGAAGAGTCGCTGATTAAGTACCCGTCTGCGTTTCCCATCAAGGTGATGGGAAAACAGACGCCTGAATTGGCGCAAGTCCTGTCAGATCTTGTGCGCGAACATGATCCTGCGTTTGATCCGGCCACAGTTGAAATGCGTCCAAGCAAGGCCGGCAACTACATGGGGTTGACGTTTACCATCAATGCAACCTCGCGCGAGCAACTCGACAATCTTTATCGCGCGCTGCACGCACACCCGCTGGTTTCGGTGGTGTTGTAGTGTCGCGGGTGTGGTCACGCCCGGCTGAGTATGAGCCTGTCTGGCACGCGATGCGAGATTTCACGCAAGGGCGCACACCGGATACCGCGGATGAGTTGTGGCTAGTCGAACACACGCCGGTCTACACGCTTGGTCAGGCGAGCAAGCCTGAACACTTACTTAATCCTGGCAAGATTCCGGTCATCCAGACTGATCGTGGCGGACAAGTGACTTATCACGGTCCTGGGCAAGTCATGGTCTATATCTTGGCAGATCTCAAGCGTTCCGGGCGCTATATCAAGCAGATGGTCAACGAGATCGAAGAGTCGGTCATCCTGACACTCGCCAGTTTCGGAGTACAACACGCGTGTCGTAAAGACGGTGCGCCTGGTGTGTATGTGCCCGTCGGCGATACGCTCGCCAAAATTGCGGCGTTAGGTATCAAGGTGCGCAATGGCTGTACGTATCACGGCGTCGCGTTGAACGTCGATATGGATTTGACACCGTTTGAGGGCATTAACCCCTGCGGATATGCGGGATTGCAGACCATCAATATGGTTGATGTGGGCGCGCGTGCCCCCTGGGATGATGTCGCACAAGCATTAGCCACACAAATCGCTGCCCAATGTGGTTTGCGGCCCACCAGCGGGTAGAATAGCCTCATCCCCTTACTCTTAGCGGCGCAACGTTTAGCAGCGAAGCGTCCATGCAATATATGTCGACACCCTCTGCACCCTCGGCCCCTACTGATACGACTGCTGCGCCCTACGATGCGACGCAAAAGCAAAAGGCGCAAGCCAAGACTTCTCGTATCCCGATCAAGGTGATCGCGGCTGAACGTTTAAAGAAACCAGAGTGGATTCGTGTGAAGGCGGCACCGGCCGGCTCCCGTTTCTACGATATCAAACGTATTTTGCGCGAGCACAATTTACATACGGTCTGCGAAGAGGCTTCGTGCCCGAATATCGGCGAATGTTTCGGTAAGGGCACGGCTACCTTCATGATCATGGGTGATAAGTGCACACGTCGCTGCCCGTTTTGCGATGTAGGTCATGGTCGCCCCGACCCGTTGGATGTGAATGAGCCTGTCAACCTTGCCCGCACGATTGCGGCGTTGAAGCTCACCTACGTGGTGATCACCTCTGTGGACCGTGATGATTTGCGCGACGGTGGTGCGGGCCATTTTGTGGAATGTATTCAGAAGGTTCGTGAGTTGTCTCCAACGACCAAGATTGAAGTCTTGGTGCCGGATTTCCGTGGTCGTCTAGATCGCGCGCTTGAGATCCTGGACGGCGGACCGCCCGATGTGATGAACCACAACATGGAGACGGTGCCGCGTCTGTATAAGCAAGCACGCCCGGGTTCTGATTACATGCACTCACTCAAGCTGCTGCAAGAATTTAAAAAGCGTCATCCCGGCACACCAACAAAATCCGGGTTGATGCTCGGCTTGGGCGAAACCGACGAAGAGATATTGCAGGTGATGCGTGACATGCGTGCCCACGACGTAGAAATGTTGACGATCGGCCAATACTTGCAGCCTTCAGAGCACCACTTGCCGGTCTTGCGCTATGTGCATCCCGACACGTTTAAGATGTTTGAGCGTGAAGCCTATGCAATGGGCTTTCACCATGCTGCCGTGGGCGCCATGGTGCGTTCGTCCTATCACGCTGACGAGCAGGCACATGCCGCGGGTGTTGCCCAGGCCCTGTAGATCCAATAGGCTCCGTCCGCTATGCAGCTTCAAGGAATTCGTGTCGTCGATCTGACTCGTATTTTGTCTGGCCCTTTCTGTACGATGTTTTTGGCTGACATGGGCGCCGAGGTCATCAAGATCGAAGACCCAGGCGAGGGCGACCCAGTACGCAAGCAAGGCGAGGCACCGAATGGCTATTCGTTCTATTTCGCCTCGTTTAACCGAAACAAGCGTTCGATTACGCTCGATCTGCGTTCAAGCGAGGGCAAAGATATCTTGCGCAAGCTGTTGGCGACCGCAGATGTGGTGGTCAATAACTTCCGGCCTGGCATCATGGACAAGATGGGTTTTGGTCGCGAAGCGCTTGCTCAAATTAAACCCGATTTGATCAGCTGTAATGTGACGGGGTTCGGTCTCGATGGTCCGTATGCGGACCGACCATCCTTTGATTTCGTCGCGCAGGCCATGAGCGGCTTCATGAGCGTCAATGGCGCGACCGATCAACCGCCAATGCGCGCTGCACCCCCGATTTCGGATCTGGTGGCGGGGTCTTATGCCGCGATGGGGATTTTGGCCGCGCTGGTGCGCCGTGCGCGCACCGGGCAGGGCGAAGAAGTGACCACCGCCCTGACGGACAGTATGACAAGCATGTTGGCCTTTCTCGCCGCGAATTATTTTGCGACCGGCAAGTTGCCGCTGCGCACAGGCAATGACCATGCCTTAGCCTCGCCCTATGGCTTGTTTGAGGCCGCCGACGGACAAGTGGCGATTGCCCCGAGCAACGATACGTTTTATCTGAAGCTGATCGATGCGCTTGAATTAGGCCACCTACGCGAACGGGCAGAGTTCAAAACCAATGCCCTGCGTTTCGAAAACCGTGCCTTGATTAATGCAGAACTCAACGCCAAGATCAAGCAACAGCCGATCGCCCATTGGATCACTCGCTTGAATGAGGCGGGGGTGCCCTGCGGTCGGGTCTTGAATCTAGGCGAGGTCTTTGAAGATCCGCAGACGCGACATCAGCAGATGCGCCTGACAATTGAACATCCTACGCATGGCGCGATGGATGTACTGGGCTTTCCGATCAAGTTCACGGACGAGCCTTGTGTGGTGCATCGTCCTCCGCCAGATTTAGGTGCGGACAATATCGCTGTCTTGCAGGAAATTGGTTTGACGGCGGCGGCGATTGCTGAACTATCTAGGCGTAAAATCATCTAATTAAAAAAATATTCCAGACAATAACTTCAACATTTACCGTTAGAAAGCAAAAGAGGGACAAATGATGAGCAAAACTTTTGTAAAGATTACTGAGGTAGGGACCCGCGACGGTTTTCAGGCTGAGCGTGAATTCATCCCGACCGCCGATAAGGTCGCTGTCATCGACGCACTGATCGATGCGGGCATGTCAAGCGTTGAAGCTACGTCGTTTGTATCGCCACGCGCATTGCCGCAATTAGCCGATGCCGCCGATGTGCTGGCACAGATACACCGCAAGCCTGGTACGGAAATCGCCGTACTCGTGCCCAATGCGCGCGGTGCAGAGCGCGCCGCAGCCGCCAAGGCCGATGTGATGGTGGGCTTTATCTCTGCGAGCGAAAGTCATTGCAAAACTAACCTGAACAAGACCATTGATGAAGCGATTGCCGACTTTGCGCAAGTTGTGCCGATTGCCGAGCAATGGGGGATCAAAATGCATGGTGGCTTGGCCACAGCCTTTGGCTGTCCCTTCGAAGGCGATGTACCAATTGAAAACATTCTGAAAATTGTGGGGGCTTACCACTCCTACGGTGTGCGCCGCATCGGTTTTGGTGACACGACCGGCATGGCCACCCCGCCCGTGGTGACCCGTACCGTCGATGCGGTACGCAACAAGTTTCCTGATGTACATATCGCTTTGCACTTCCACAACACCCGCGGCGTAGGCTTAGCCAACGTGATGAACGGCTTGAAGCTTGGTGTGACGGAATACGAATCGTCGATCGCGGGCCTGGGCGGTTGCCCATTTGCACCAGGCGCAACCGGCAATATTTGCACCGAAGACTTGGTGTATTTGTTGCACGAATGCGGCTACGAAACAGGCATCGACCTCGAGAAGTTGATCGCCGTGGCTCAGATGGTTGAAAAAATGATGGGTCGTCAGTTGCCGGGCCAGATGATGAAGGCGGGCCCCCGCCTCAATTTAATGTCGATGGACTCTGTGCGCCGTGCAGTAGGCTAGTTCGCAATTACGTTACTCCTATACGAGGTTTGTGATGCCGTTTTGTACCGCCTGTGGTGCCAAGAATCCCGACGATGCCCGGTTTTGTAATGCCTGTGGTGCAGCGATGCCCACGGCGGTGCCGGCCGTCACTGCTGCGCCATTAGCTCGGATCAAGCCGTTCGATAATCCTGACGAGCTATGGAAGATTTTTTTCTACGTCGCGATTTTTAATTTGATCATGTATTTTTTCACGACCTCCTCCGAGGATCTCGTGAGTTACGGCATGGGTATGATCGTCGGTATCTCAGCTGCGTATTTTGGGATTGCGTATTGGATTATCAAGGTGCAAGGGGTCGACAAGAGTCGGTCGCTGTGGATCCTTCCACTCATTGCCTTCCATGTCTATGCGTACCTCGATGGTTTGTCAATGATTGATGAGCTGAAGGATCCCAATACGTTTGATTTCTATGACACGTATCTGTCGGGGTTGCCTGAGCTGTTTATCTTGATCAAACTCTTTCTGGCGATCCGCGAGCGCGTGTCACAAAAGACTTAACGACAGTCGAGACACGCCGCCAGACTGCGGCGCGTGGTCTGGCCAGCGCAAATTCTGGCCAGCACAAATTAGCTTAAGTACGTTTCCAGAGCGAGTCGGTTTGCCCGACCGCCTTGTTTAAGCTGCGCGCAAAAATAAACAATAAATCTGAGAGTCGATTCAGGTACTGACTAGGCAAGGGGCCTAGCTTTGCCTCATGCTGTAGCGCCACCACTGAGCGCTCTGCACGGCGACATACACTGCGTGCGACATGTGCGAGCGAGGCCGCGCGTGTGCCACCTGGCAGAATGAATTCTTTCAAGGCGGGTAGTGCCGCATTTAGCGCAGCAATTTGCACATCGAGATAGGCAACCTGCTCGGCTTTCATCAGCGAATAACCTGGCACGGCTAGTTCGCTTCCGAGGTCAAACAGGACGTGCTGGGCCGGGGCAATCACCGAGGCCAGCGCTTGGGGTAAGGGTTCGGCAAGCAGAACGCCTAGACAACTATTTAACTCATCGACATCACCCATCGCTTGCACGCGAGCGCTATCCTTGGCGACGCGAGTGCCATCACCTAAGCCAGTGGAGCCGTCATCCCCCGTGCGGGTGGTAATGACAGATAGGCGATTGCTCATGGATGGATACCTTTTATAAAACGTAACGAGCGAGATCGATGCTGCCAGCGGCTTCGGCCAGCTTGTCATTCACATAGGCTGCATCGATGTTGATAGTTTTGCCACTGCTGGCTGTTGCGTCGAACGATAAGTCTTCAAGCAGCTTTTCCATAACGGTATACAGGCGACGCGCACCAATATTCTCTGTGCGCTCGTTGACTTCAAAAGCGAGCTCAGCCAAGCGTGCGACCCCTTCTTCTGTGAAGGTCAGTTGCACGTCCTCAGTCGCAAGGAGTGCGGTGTACTGCTTCGTGAGTGAGGAATCGGTGTCACAGAGAATACGCACAAAGTCTTTGGCTGTGAGCGATTCAAGTTCAACGCGAATCGGAAACCGTCCCTGCAATTCAGGAATTAAGTCTGACGGTCGCGATAAATGAAACGCGCCAGATGCAATAAAAAGAATATGGTCGGTGCGAATCATGCCGTACTTCGTCGTGACCGTCGTACCTTCGACAAGCGGCAACAGATCGCGCTGCACGCCCTGGCGCGATACATCGGCACCACCGGTTTCTTGGCGGGTGGCGATTTTGTCGATCTCGTCCAGAAACACAATGCCGTGCTGTTCGACTTTGTTGATCGCAATTGTTTTGAGGTCGTCTTCATTGATGCGTTTGGAGGCTTCTTCCTCGACGAGGAGTTTGAAGGCTTCCTTAACGGTCATCTTGCGCGATTTCTTTTTGTCTTGCGACAGTCCGGCGAACATGCCCCTGAGCTGCTCGGCCATGTCTTCCATGCCGGGCGGCGTCATGATGTCCATCTTAGGCATTGTCTGCGCGACGTCGATCTCAATTTCAGTAGCATCGAGCTGCCCTTCACGCAAACGTTTACGAAAGGTTTGGCGTGTTGCGTTTTCTTCGCGGATGGGTGAACCATCTGCCGCCCGAGGTGGAGCGAGCAGGGCATCCAGAATACGATCTTCGGCGGAATCTTCGGCCAAGGTCCGCACACGCTTCATTTCTTGTTCACGCGTTTGTTTGATGGCGATTTCAGCGAGGTCACGAATAATCGTGTCGACATCACGCCCCACGTAGCCGACCTCGGTGAATTTGGTTGCTTCGATTTTGATGAAGGGTGCATCGGCGAGTTTGGCTAAGCGACGGGCGATCTCAGTTTTGCCAACGCCGGTTGGTCCGATCATCAGAATATTTTTGGGATGAATCTCGCTGCGCAGGGGTTCGGTAACTTGCTGGCGGCGCCAACGGTTGCGCAACGCGACAGCGACTGAACGCTTGGCCTTTTGTTGCCCGACAATATTCTTGTCGAGTTCGGACACGATTTCACTCGGGGTCATCGATGAGGCAGACATGGTGATTCCAGCTTATTCCAGTGTTTCAATCAGATGTTGCTGATTGGTATAGATGCAGAGGTCGCCCGCGATCTCGAGCGATTGTTTGACGATATCGTGCGGCGAAAGTTCAGTGTGACGTAGCAGCGCCATGGCGGCTGACTGCGCGTAGGCGCCGCCCGAGCCAATCGCAGCCAAACCATTTTCGGGTTCTAGCACGTCACCGTTGCCTGTCAGCACAAGGGTGTGTTCACGATCGGCCACAATCAGCATGGCTTCGAGTCGACGCAGCACCCGATCGGTACGCCAGTCGCGTGTCAGCTCGACGGCGGCACGCATTAGGTGCCCCTGATATTTTTCGAGTTTGCCTTCAAAGCGCTCTTGTAGCGTGAACGCATCCGCAGTTGCACCTGCGAAGCCGGCCAGAATTTTGTCGTGATACAGGCGGCGAACTTTACGTGCCGTCCCTTTGATGATGATGTTGCCAAGCGTGACCTGGCCATCGCCACCCAAGGCCACTTGGTTGCCGCGTCGCACGCAAACGATGGTGGTGCCGTGAAATTGTTCCATATACACACTCTAGAGAGAACAAGGGCACACTCTAGATGATTGGAGTGTGCCCAGTTGGCGATGATTCGTAAAAGCGGAAACTAAACGCTGACTTTTAATCCCCAAACATCTTTTGACGCATTTCGCGACGCTCTTGCGCTTCGAGCGACAGCGTGGCGGTTGGGCGTGCTAGCAAACGACGCAGACCAATGGGCTCACCAGTTTCGTCGCACCAGCCATACTCCCCTGAGTCGATGCGTGCAATGGACTGTTGTACTTTTTTGAGCAGCTTGCGCTCGCGGTCGCGGGTGCGTAACTCAAGCGCATGCTCTTCTTCGATCGTAGCGCGGTCAGCGGGGTCGGGTACGAACTGTGTTTCCCGCAGATGCTCGGTCGTGGCGCCGGCATTGCTTAGGATTTCTTGTTCGAGTTGGCGCAGGCGGTCACGGAAGAAACCAAGCTGACGCTCGCTCATGTATTCCGATTCGGGCATGCGCAACAGTTCGCTTTCTGTGGGGAGATTGTTCTCAGACAAATCGCCAGCATTGAAAGGTTTTTTCTTGGCCGCTTTTGCTTGGACAGCGGGCGCTACTTTCACAGGAGCGGACTTGGCAGCAACCTTGGCTGCTGGTTTTGCCGGTGTTTTCGCGGCAGGAGCTTTGGGAGCGGGCTGTTTGGCGGGTGCGGGTTTGACAGCCACAGCACTCTTTGCGGGTGCGGACGACTTTTTCGTCACGGCGGCTTTGGTGGGGGCGGCGGCTTTACTTGCACTCGCCTTGCCTGCTACGGGTTTTGCTGCCTTGGTTGCCATAAAGGACTCCATAAAATAAATTCTGCACGCAGGCGCAGAGGTACTACTTGGCTAGGCACTGCTCCAGACCTTTGGTAAAGATCTCCTGGGGCAGCTTGCGTCCGATGAAAACCATTTTGGTGGATTTCTTCTCGTTAGCGAGCCAGGGTTTGCCGGGCTCGGCACCCATCAACATGTGCACGCCTTGAAACAACATGCGCTTATTGATGCCTTTCATGTACAAAATACCTTTGTAACGCAGCAGATCGGGGCCATAGACCTGCACCACGCCACCTAAAAATTCTTCTAAGCGCTCGGGGTCGAAAGGCTTGTCTGACTTGAAAACAAACGCGCCAATGGAGTCATCGTGCGCAGGCTTGGGATGATGATGATCAGGGTGGGAGCAGTTCGCATGATCGTGGTCATGGTCATGATGGTGATCATGCGCATGGTCGTGATCATGATCGTGGTCATGATCATGTGCGGCATCCGGGTGTTCGTTGGCCAGAAACTGGGGGTCAATATCCAGAATCGTATTGAGGTTAAATCCGCTGATGTCCAGAATTTGCTTGAGATCTGTTTCACCGAAATTCACGACTTCAATCGAAGCACGTGGGTTCATGTGCACAATGCGACGGCGCAGGGCCGCAAAGTCGGCATCTGAGACCAGATCTTTTTTGGAGACGAGGATGCGATCGGCAAAGCCGACCTGCTTTTGCGCTTCTTCCTGGTGGTCCAGCGTTTCCATGCCGTGTTTGGCGTCAACGATTGTGACGACCGCATCCAGGCGGTAGTACTCAGCGATATCGTCGTCCATGAAAAAGGTCTGGCAGACAGGGCCTGGGTTGGCCATGCCAGTCGTTTCAATAATGACGCGCTCGAAGTTTAGATCGCCTGCCTGGCGACGTTTGCGTAGATCGTTCAGCGTACGCATTAAGTCGCCGCGCACGGTGCAGCACACGCAACCGTTCGACAGCTCGATGATTTCTTCGTCCTGATCCTGGACAAGCAAGTCGTTGTCGATGCTTTCTGGTCCGAATTCATTCTCGATCACGGCGATTCGCTTACCGTGATATTCGGTCAGGATGCGTTTAAGGAGGGTCGTTTTACCTGCACCGAGAAAGCCGGTGAGGATTGTAACGGGGACCATTTTGTCCAAACTGCTTGGGGAATTCATGAGCGGATTAACTTCAAAAACGGAAAGGGTGCATCGGGCACCGGACCAAGCCTAGACTTCAAGGCAAGGCGGGATTACAGCACAGCCCACGCCAAGGGGCAAACATTCTGGACTGGGGGTTTATACCCCTGATTGGCAAAAATACTTAGTGCTTTGAGCTTAGCAGACCCAAATTGCAATACCCTGACAAATGGGGGCGCTTTAAGCAGTTTCAATAAGAAAGTTTATTTTAGCTAAATTAATAATTATTTAGCTTTTGCGGCCGGCACGAGGGTGGGCGGAATCGTAGGCGCGCGCCAGATGCTGAAAATCTAGCTTTGTATACAGTTGGGTGGTGGAAATGTTGGCGTGACCAAGCATTTCTTGTACCGCACGCAAATCCTGGGCAGATTGCAACACGTGGCTCGCAAAGCTGTGGCGCAACACGTGCGGGTGCACATGGGTAGGTAGACCGGCCAGCAGCGCCAGACGGGTGAGTTGGGATTGCACAACACGAGGGCTGATCCGTCGTCCGCGTGCGCCTAAAAAAAGTGCCGTGGCATCTACGTCCGAGGCTTGCGATAGGGCGAGCGCGGGGCGGGCCTCGAGCCATTGCCCCAAGCTGGCTTTCGCCTGGGTACCAATCGGCACGGAGCGGCGCTTGCCGCCTTTGCCCAGAACGTGAACCTCTTGTTCGCTTAGATCAATCCAGCCCGCCGAGGTGTATTCCTTGGATTGGGTGTATTGCATGTCAAGGCTCACGAGTTCACTGAGCCGCAGACCGCTCGAATAGAAGAGCTCAAACATGGCTCGATCGCGCAGACCAACTGGGTCGGTGCGTGTGGTCAGGACGGTGGCGTCTAGCAGGGCCTGGGTCTGATCGACAGACAGCGCTTTGGGTAGGCTGCGCTTGATCTTTGGCGCACGCACATCGGCTGCGGGGTTAGTCGGCATCTTGGCTTGCGGTGCCCACCATTTGAAAAAACCGCGCCAAGCTGCCAGCATGCGAGCAAGGCTTCGAGGGCTATGGCCTTGCGCGTGCAGGCGTCCTAGATAATGCCGAATGTTGCCATTGACGACTTGCTCGAGTGGCTTGTCCTCATGGAGTCTGACAAGCTGTTGCAGGTCACGGCGATAGGCGTCAAGCGTATGAACAGAATAGCGTCGGTTACGCTCGAGATGCGTCAGCCACAGAACGACGCCTTCAGGCAGCAGTGGTTCGGTGGCCTCGGACATCTTCTTCAAGCGCGGGTGTTGAGTGTCGGGATCGTTGGGTCGCCAGACGTCGCGCTGCTGTTTAAACGCGAAAGCGCTGCGCTGGCGAGAATACCGACTGTCTGCAGAAAAGCACGACCCATATCCGGTGCAAAGCGCTCAGCGTCATCTGAACCGAGCACGAGCATGCCGAAGGCGGGCGCGTTGGGGGCGGGGCGCAGTGCCAGAACGGCAAACGAGGCAGGTGGGCGATTGAGCCAGCTAGCAGCGGTGAGTTTGGTGTCGTTTCCGCAGTACGGCGTGGTTAGCGCATTGGCGTAGTCACGAACCTCATCAGAAACGGCTTCGCCGATGCCTTCTTCCGGAAGGTCTAAGCCCCATAGACGCATACCGACCTCTTGCAAATTGAACTGCTCAGTCAGGCCTTGCGCGACTTGCTCTGGCACACGTGCAGTGACGGGCTCGCCGAGCATGCGTACACACCAGCGATTGAGCTTGTCCGTGGTCAACTCATTTAATGCGGCATTACGTACGAGTTCGGCGAGACGGAACTCAAAATCTTTCAGGCGCTCACGCAACGTTAGAATTTGACGTTCACCGAGCGAAATCGCGCGTGCCTGATGGGGATGTGGGACTTCGATTGTTGAAAAGAGCTCTGCATGTTGCACAAAGAATTCTGGATGCTCTTGCAGGAAACGCGCGACGGTCTGTGCGGTTAGCGAATCAGTCATGGCTACATACTCATTAAGAAGAGTGAACTAAATACCAGCGGGGATTGA
>JBILHV010000184.1:0-4312 GCA_044350305.1 Burkholderiaceae bacterium | reverse complement strand
GTTCTCAGTCGCATCAGCTTTACCTTATTTCCTTTATTCGTTTTATAACGCCTCGATTGTCGCTCCGCTCGGCTACTCAGTCTTCCGCAATGAACAAGCTCTTCTCTTCTGTGTTGCACGGCTTCTGGGCTGCCGCATTCATCTTTGCGATCCAAACCCCCTCCTTTTCCCAGAGCCCCTCATCGGCCAGCAATTTACTGGGCACGGCACCGGGACAAACGACGCCCGCTCGCGAAACACCCGCGCAGCCCGCGGAGCGTGGTCTCAAGGATATCGATGCGCAGCAGCAGGACATGCAGAAACGGTTGACCGCCATTCAGACGGACCTCGTCAAGGCACAAACTGTCGTCAATGACGGAGCGAACCTCGAAACGACCGCCCGAGTAGCCGCGCAAGATCGACTCAATCACTTGCGTGGCATGCAAGAAGCCTATAGCCAAATCGTCGATAATGTCAAAAATTTACGGCGTGTCACCACAAACCTTGAGACTGCACGCAAAGACAAAGAGAACTGGCAAGCGCCCACAGGGTCCGCTCCTTGGCCACTTTCTGTTGCGGACGACCTGCAATTAAGCATCCAACGACTGCAATTTCAGTTGCAGTATCTCAAACAACGCAGCGATATTCTCAACGATTTGATTGCAGATCTGCGCAAGTCACGCAGTCAGATGGAAATTGAACTGCGGCAGTCAAGTGCGAGTGCTGATGCACAGCGTGCCGGCGAAACAGCGCAGCGGCGCCTTGATCGTATCAATTTAGATTTAGCGAACGCTGCGATTGGTAAAGACACCCTCCATATCGAGCAGACAACCGGTGCGATCAGTCTGGCCACCTTAAAGATCACTAAAGATTTTTATAACAATCGTTTTGCCTTTACTGAGCAGGATTTCCAAAAAATTAAAACGGCTCTCCAAAAACGCATTGACAGCCTCAGAGTGCAGGAGCAGCAAGCAAGTCTGCGTATTAATCGCACACTTGATCTGGCGGCAACAGCCAAAGCAAAATCCGATGCGCTAGACCAAACTGCCACGGTAACGCCTGAAGCACGCACTGCCGCTCGCAATGCTCAACTCTTGGCAGACCGCCGAGTCGAGGCCGCGCGCACTGAACGCGAACGGTATCGCGCACAGACCGAGCTCGATTTGCTGATGATTCAAATCTGGGAGATTCGTCGAGATCTTTACGCGAACGTTGACAACGGTCAGCAACTTGCCGGGTTGAAATCCAAACATGAGGACTTAGTGCGCCAGCTCAATTTAGGGCTGAATTATCTGAACCAGCTGATCGCCGAAAAGTCCCAATCAACACTGGCACTCAACGAGCAATTACGACAAGCGCCGACAAGCGTTGAAAAAGCATTTTTGTCAGAAATGCTTGCGCCCCTCTCCGAGCAGATCGACAACATGCGAGGCCTCTACGCGCTCTTTGAGCGTGCCAGACAGTACCTAGAAATCACGGGCTCGGAAATCGCGCACGCACAACTCAATCAAACCTTTGCGCAACGCTTCAGCGGCCTCAAAGCTGGCATTATTGAACTTGCTAAAGATATTTGGCAATTTGAGATTTTCGCGGTCGACGACAACATTCTGGTTGACGGGCGCGAGATCAAGACAAAACGTAGCGTAACCGTCGGCAAGACCGCCGGCGCAATGGCTATCCTGATTATCGGCTTTATGTTGATTTCAGGTTTGATTCGACGCACACTGGCGCTCGCAGTCAACAAGGCAAATCTGGGTGCGAGCAAGTCAGTCGTATTGGGGCGCTGGCTAACCTTAGCTGCAGCGTTCTCCCTCATCCTGACCGCCTTCAACATCGTTGAAATCCCACTGAGTGCCTTCGCATTTTTTGGCGGCGCACTTGCCATCGGCGTTGGCTTTGGCACACAAAACCTTCTCAAAAATCTGATCAGTGGAGTCATGCTGCTGATTGAAAAACCGATCCGCATTGGCGATTTGGTTGAGATCGACGGTATTTTGGGTACGGTCACCTCGATTGGCATTCGGTTCTCGACCATCCAAGGCGCGCAGGGTAATGACGCCTTGATTCCCAACAGCGTTTTAGTTGAACAAAAACTGGTGAACTGGACCTACTCGACCCGAGATGCACGCAGAGATGTTCGTATGACCGTGTCGTATAAGTCTAGTGTTCAAGAGGTACAACGCATCCTTGCAAGGGTTAGCACTGATCACCCGCAAATCAAGCAAGACCCAGCACCAGTCATCACACTCGAAGACTTCGGTGATAACGGCTTAGTCTTTAATTTGCAGTTTTGGATCAGATTACAGGCGGGCATTCAGCCCGCACAGATACTGAGTGACTTGCGCGTCAGCATTCTTGAGGAGTTCGCTCAAGCAGGAATCGAACTGCCTTTTCCGCAACGTGCCGTGATGTTCGATCAAAGCAATCCCATCGCCGTACGTGTAGAGCCATCCATCACATCAGCGCTCTAATAAAGCGCTGATATGTGACAAAGTCTAGTTATTTTTGGGCTGCAGGCACAACGCGTGTAGGCCCAGCGCCACTAATCACTTGCACACGCTGGTTGAGCATAATGGGCACATCAGCCTCTTGGGCAATGACTCGCGTTTCACCGTTATCAAGCTTGACGGTGATTTCCAAACCGTCTTTCTTTCCGACGCGCTCTTCGACTGCATCACCAGCCAGCGCGCCTAATACGGCGCCACCAAGGATTGCGAGAGTACGGCCTGTGCCCCCGCCTATCGTGCTTCCCAATACACCGCCCACTGCACCGCCGGCCACCACTCCCGCGCCAGAGGTGCCTTCTTTCTGGATCGTAATCGGACGAACATTCACCACCGTACCGTTACGCATCACTTGATCGCGTTGCGCTTGATTGTAGGTGTACACATTTGCAGAGGCTGAAGGCTTTGCACAACCAGACACCAGCACGACGGCTGAGAGTGCCAGACTCGCTAGAGCCAAGCGACCCAAGCATGCTTCAGTGGAAAAAAACATTCGCATTTCAGTGACTCCTGTTAAACGATCTTATGCAGGCAAGCGCAAGCCATACTGGGCATGAAACTGTGCATCGATTTCAGCACGGCTTGGGGCGTGATTTTGCGGCCCACGCGACGCGATTTTGATTGAACCCATCAAGTTGCCCAGTTTACAGGCATCCTGCCAGGACCAACCAAGGGTCAAGCCATACAATAGTCCACCACGGTGGGCATCGCCACAGCCCGTTGGGTCTACCACGCCCGTTGGAGTGACTGGATCAATATGATGCTGATGGCCTTCGGTATAAAGGGTCGCACCATTCGCTCCGCGTGTCACGACAACGGCCTTGAGCCCTTGTGCGAGTTGCTCAATAGACTTGCCGGTACGTTGCTCGACAATACTGGCCTCGTAATCGTTGACAGTCATCGCTTGGGCCAACGCCAACATCTCGAGAATATCTTTGCCATCATAAAGTGGCATCGCCTGACCCAAATCAAAAATAAAGGGTATTCCCTGAGCACGCAACCGCTTCGCGTGCGTGACCATGCCGACCTTTGAGTCGGGCGCAACAATCGCCCACGCGGCGGACCGCCCTGTTAAGTCATTCTCGGCTGAGCGCTCCATCGCACCAGGATGAAACGCACTAATCTGATTGTCATCCAGATCGGTCGTAATGAAGCACTGCGCGGTCAATGTACCTGGCAGACTTTGCAACAGGCTGATATCAATGCCTAGTTGCTCAAACCGCTGCAAGTAGTCGCTCGCATCTTCACCTACCGTTGCAACCGGGATAGGCTTGCCCCCCAAGAGCTTCAGGTTATAGGCAATATTGCCAGCACAACCGCCGAATTCGCGGCGCATGCGGGGCACCAAGAATGACACACTCAGCGCATGGATTCGATCCGGGAGAATATGCTCTTTAAAACGGCCTTCGAAAACAGCGATCGTGTCGAATGCAACGGAACCACAAATTAAAACGGGCGATGTCATGCGTGGGCCTCAAGGAAAATAACGAGTAAGTTGAAATCCGGTAATTTGTAAACCAGTGACCTCGATCGGCAAACGCAAGTTGAGCTCTTGGTTTGGCTGGAATGGTTTATCTTTAAATTGAGTAGGCAAATAGTCCGTAGGGCTCAGGCGCTTGCGAACCACCGGCGTGTTCGATGCATCTTTAAGCTCGACCAACAAGTGCGGCCAAGGCTGAGGCTGGGTAAGTCGATTACGCATTGAAAATGCCAGGGTCATCACAAAAGCGCGCCCTTCGGCCTGCGGTTCACTGGGACGCTCGAGTGAGGACCCGTCTATCGTGATGCGATCAAGGTGCCGGACCAAGCTCACCTCACATTTCAACGAT
>JBILHV010000183.1:0-4321 GCA_044350305.1 Burkholderiaceae bacterium | reverse complement strand
GCGTTAAAATGCTGACGATTAACATACCCTTTCTTTATACAAAGTTCTGAAATGAAACACTCTGTTGGATTAGTCGGTTGGCGCGGTATGGTTGGCTCGGTGCTCATGCAGCGCATGCGCGACGAGGGTGATTTTGCACTCATTGACCCCGTTTTTTTCTCGACGAGTAACGCGGGTGGCAAGAGCCCAGCCTGGGCGGGCGAAACCCCATTGCAAAACGCGTATGACATCGACGCGCTAAAGAAACTGAATACGATTGTGACGGCCCAAGGTGGTGATTACACCTCAGAGGTCTATCCTAAATTGCGGTCCGCCGGGTGGACAGGGTATTGGATCGACGCTGCGAGCACGCTTCGTATGAAGGATGATGCACTGATTGTTTTAGACCCAGTTAATCGCCCCATGATTGATGCTGCGCTTAAGCGTGGTGTGAAAGATTTTATCGGTGGCAATTGCACGGTGAGCTGCATGCTGATGGGTCTGGCGGGATTGTTCAATCAGGGGCTGATCCAATGGATGACATCCATGACGTACCAAGCGGCCTCTGGTGGCGGCGCGCAACACATGCGCGAACTTCTGACACAGTTTGGGTTAATCAACGCGGAAGTGCAAACGCATTTGATGGACCCGGCCTCTGCAATTCTTGATATCGATCGCAAGGTTTTGGCGATTCAACAGTCAGGCCGACTCCCGACAGAACATTTTGGGGTGCCGCTCGCTGGCAATCTCATCCCTTGGATCGACAAGGACCTGGGTAATGGGATGTCGCGCGAAGAATGGAAAGGCGAAGCGGAGACCAACAAGATCCTAGGCCGTGGCCAAGGTTTTGGTTCGACACCGATTCCAATCGACGGGCTTTGTGTACGCGTCGGGGCGATGCGTTGCCATAGCCAGGCGCTGACGATAAAACTGACGCGTGATGTACCGCTCGATGAAGTCTTGGATATCGTTGCCAAGGGGACCGCTTGGGCCAAAGTCGTTCCGAACACAAAAGAAGAAACACTGAGCCGACTCTCACCGGTAGCAGTGACTGGCACACTCGACATCCCTGTGGGACGCATGCGTAAGCTGTCCATGGGCAATGAGTATCTGGGTGCTTTCACCGTTGGCGACCAGCTACTTTGGGGTGCGGCCGAGCCGCTACGTCGGATGTTACGAATTACATTAGGTCAACTGTAGTGCTCAAGGAAATGACAATGCGTAGTCGACGTCAAGTTGCAGTGCTCCCGAGAAGCCTCGGCTTAGCGGCTTTTGCAGGCTTGACGTTGCTATCGGTCGGTCTGACGAACCCTGTCTGGGCAGCAAAG
Source organism: Burkholderiaceae bacterium (assembly GCA_044350305.1). Lineage (GTDB taxonomy): Bacteria > Pseudomonadota > Gammaproteobacteria > Burkholderiales > Burkholderiaceae_B > Zwartia. Next base: position 3,014 of record JBILHV010000183.1, on the reverse strand, counting down.
CCCGGCCATGGAAGTGTCATGTCTCCGGCTGGGGCGCCGCTAAGCTTGGAGATACCTTTGTATGAGCTCACACCCGAAGATGTGGCGATATTGAAAGTCAGCGTTGCGCCACAACAAGCGTGGTTAGCGGCAGGACTGACAAGCCCCGCGCCATTAGAAACACTCTCTGTGAGCATTGAGCCAGGATTCTCTGCGGGTTCGCGTCGGCTAGTCGTGCGTTCCTCCCAAGCCGTGAATCGTCCTGTGGTGGATGTGTTGCTCGACGTCTCGCTCGCCACAGGACGCTTAACCGTTCAGTCAAGTTACCTTGTCCTAGTAAGCACCGCGCCCTCTGGCAGTGTGGTGGTCGCACCCGGCGACACGCTTTCCGGTATTGCCCAACGTTACGCTGTGGCGGGCGCTGATCTGTACCAAATGCTTTGGGCGTTGTACCAGGCAAATCCAAACGCCTTCATTTCGCAGAATATGAATCTGCTACGCGCGGGAGCCACTTTATCCATTCCGGATGTGCAGACAGTACTCGCCGTGGACCCAAAACATGCCTACGCTATGTTTTTAAAGCATGCCGAGGCGTTTAAGCAGGGCCGAGGGTCAGCCAATCGTCCAGGCCAGGCGCCCGTTGTGCCGCCCGGTCCCACCGCATCCGGCACGGCACAACCGCCAGCAACCCAAGCCGAGCTTGCTCCCACTGTCGGCCCGGTGCCCGTTGTAGCACCTGGGCCCACTGCGTCCGGTACGGTACAACCACCATCAAACCCTGCTGTGCCAGCTCCCACGGTCGATCAGCTGCGCCTGAGTGCTGCGACACAGAGCACAGCGCAAGAAGATGCAAAGGTTGCTGCGGCACAAGAGCTCAAAGAGATGCAACAACGCATCGACGCGCTACAACAGAATGTGCAGCAGTTACGCAGTGCAGTTCAACAGCAAGCAGAGCCCACGCAACACGCTCAGGCTGGCAACGCGCCGTCTAACAACCTATCGGCTCGAAGTGCGGCGTCCGGAAACGCAACAACTGGAAGTCCACGGACCCCAGGCACACCGGCTGCAAGTGCACCCGTTAGTCAAGGAGATCGTCCCGCTGCCTCGGGGATGGCACGAGTGCAGCAAATTGCGAATGACAATGTGCTGTGGGTTGTCTTGGGCGCGTCAGCCTTTTTAGCCATGCTGATGGCGTTGATGCTAAAGCGAGCTGGACAACGCGAGACCGAGGTTGACTCAGCCTCGCAAAACGATCCAGTGATTGCGAAGGCGTTTGACCAGAAGCTTCAGTCTATCGACCTGAACTTAGATTCCTCGGCAGCGGATCCGAAACCCGTCGCCGCACCCGAGAAAAAAGTTTAGTTGGTCCGTCCAGCCATGGACAAGTCATGACTCGCATCGCCTTGGGCATTGTGTATGACGGGCAGGCGTGGCAGGGCTGGCAGACGCAACCACATGGTCAAACTGTGCAAGACTGTGTCGAAGCTGCGCTGTCTAAATTTACCGCGCAGCCTGTTGTTACTGTTTGTGCCGGACGCACGGATACCGGCGTCCATGCACTCAATCAGGTTGTTCACCTCGACACGGATGCGATCCGTACCGAAGAGTCTTGGGTGCGCGGCACGAACGCGCATCTACCTCCGAGCGTTGCGATTCAATGGGCTCGCGAGGTACCCGATGTGTTTCATGCGAGATTTTCCGCCGTCGCACGTTCCTATACGTATGTTATTTTGAATACACGCGTAAGACACCCTTTATGGGACGGTCGGGTCGGTTGGGTGCATCAGCCGCTCGATGTTTCCGCCATGGAAGCGGCTGCGCGAAATTTAATCGGTGAGCACGACTTTTCTAGTTTTCGATCTTCACAGTGTCAAGCGAAGTCTCCAGTGCGCACGATGCAGAGCGTCGGCATCACGGTGCAAGGCGCAAAAATAGTGGTGCAATTGACAGCAAATGCTTTCTTGCATCACATGGTTCGGAATATCATGGGGGCACTTGTGCAGGTGGGGCAAGGGCGGCAAGACGCGAACTATGTTTCGGAGTTATTGCTGGCCCGAGACCGCACACTTGGTGCACCAACCTTTTCTGCGCAGGGACTCTACCTCACAGACGTTAAATATCCAGACTACGATTTCCCGCGAGCCAGATCCGAAGGTTTTAGCCTCGACAGTATTTACTTTGAAGACAGACCATGAGTGTGATGAAACGTACACGTATCAAGATTTGTGGGATTACCCGCGAAGAGGATCTCGCCTGCGCCGTGAAGGCTGGGGCAGACGCGTTAGGGTTTGTGTTTCATCCCTCCAGTAAGCGTTACGTCAGCCCGACGCGTGCTGGGGAGTTATGCACGGCCTTGCCACCTTTCGTTGTCAGCGTGGCACTGTTTGTAAATCCTGAACCTGCGTTCGTACAGGAGGTTCTGAAGGATATGTCGCCCGCGGTTTTGCAGTTTCACGGGGACGAGTCAGCCGAGTTTTGTTCAAGTTTTGGTAGGCCGTATCTGAAAGCCTTTCGTGTCGGGGCGCCCGGGCTCGACACGTCCGCGGGCCTGGCTGCGCATTGCAAGCAATACACCTCGGCACAAGGATGGCTGTTTGATAGTTACTCGCCTATGTATGGCGGAAGCGGGCACGGGTTTGATCATGCATTGCTTGCCGAGGTACGGCGGTTGCCAGAGGCTCGCCCGTTGGTTCTATCAGGTGGCTTGAATCCAACGAACGTACAGGCGGCGATCGCGTCCACCCAGCCCTGGGCGGTTGATGTCAGCAGCGGGGTGGAGTCTAGTCCGGGCATGAAGTCCAACGAAAAAATCTTGGATTTCGTTGCCGCAGTCTTCAAAGCGAACTCTAAGGCAGCCCTTTGACAGCTAGGGCGCTAAACCGATATAATCGTCGTCTTTACAGGCGGTTAGCTCAGCTGGTTAGAGCGCCACGTTGACATCGTGGAGGTCGTTGGTTCGATTCCAATACCGCCTACCAATTAAGGCCCGTAGCTGGTTGGCTGCAGGTAGTTGCAGGTGCAAAACAGCGGCTTAG
>JBILHV010000182.1:0-4347 GCA_044350305.1 Burkholderiaceae bacterium | reverse complement strand
TAGATCCCGGTGCGTTTGACGGAGCCTCGGATCGTCCTTACAACGCGAGCCCTGATGCGTTTATGGTGGGGTTTGGCGCCGTTCGGTTGGTTTTTTCGCCTGACCCGGCTAGTCGAACCTGGAAGTCATTTATCGACCCTCCCATTCCCGGCGTGGTGGTTGAAGGCAATGTGCAATGGGCCGACGGACAGTGCCCAGGGTCGCCGGCCGTGACGACGGATACGACATCGGACGGCTCCACCGTTCGAATCCGTGTGAGCGGGAAAGGTGCGGGCTCCTGTGGTGAGTTTGACGTTTTTCGGTTGGTGTTTTCTCAGGAAGAGTTTGGCGCCAAAGTATTGCAAAGCCTATGGAAAGAGCTTGGTGGCACGATGACGGGTCAGGTTCGAACGGGTTCGATCCCGTCGAACGCCACGGCGATTGCATCACATCAGTCTCCCCCCTTGTCTGAGGTCATTCGTTTGATCAACAAGCGCAGTAATAACGTGATGACGCGGGTGTTGTTGTTAACGCTTGGTGCGGAGGCGGGCAGACGTCCCGCAACCGTCTCGGGCAGTGTGCAGGTTGCGCAAGACGTCTTGGCACGTCAAGGGCTCCCGATGAAGGGAATGGTCTTAGATAACGGTTCGGGGCTATCCCGCAATGGCGTCGTCTCGGCCGACAGCTTGGCGCAAATGCTGCAAAAAGCGTGGATGTCACCGGTGATGCCCGAATACGTATCGTCACTAGCGATCCTTGGCACCGATGGCACGACGCGCAATCGACTGCGCGATCCAACGACAAAGTCTATGGCGCATCTTAAGACGGGCGGGTTACGGGATGTCCGTTCGGTGGCAGGCTATGTGTGGTCGAGTAGTGGCAAACGCTATATAGTGGTGAGTATGGTCAATCACGAGCGTGCTCACGATGCACGGTCGTTCGAAAACGCGTTAATCGCCTGGCTCACCGCGAAATAAATTCTGCGGGGTTATAAATAAAGTTGACGGATGCAATCAGGCAGAGCCCCATGAATGTTCGACATGCCCTGTTGGGTATCGTGTTTTTAATGTGTGGTGCTTCGGTACGTGCAAGCATTTGTGACGCCACGTTTTTTCACAATGGCGGACTGATTGAAATCACCGGTAAAGGGATTGTTCAGGTCAGCGCACGCATGACGTTTAGTCAGGTAAAAAAAACGGGAAAACAAAGTTGCCAAGCGCAAGTCAAGGGAAACGCCAGTTATGCGCTCTTTGGTATGTTGACGGGTGCGGCAGATCTGGATCACGTGTTGACAGCGAACGCCTTGCAGGCAAAGCTCATTAAAAATGGCCCTAGCCACACTGCCGAGGCAGAGGCATTTGATATGCAGATGGTCAGTATTTTTGGTTATGGAACTGAGATCAAAATGGCTGGCCAACGCTTGCCACCACAGAATTTTCGACTCGCGATCGGAGACCCCCGAAAAGGTCCGACCACCGCATTAACGGTTCGAGTGGGCGAGAAAGTTGTCGGAACGCGTCAGTCAATTGATACGGCATTGGGCCCGCAGTTATGCTGGCCGGTGCGATACCCACGTGGCACGGAGCAAACGATGGCAAACATGCGTGGAGTGATGATTGCGATTCCCGCGGTCCAGTCCCATGTCACAGACTGGTATTGCCCAGCGGTCAGTCTTGTGATGAAGCAGGAGATTGAGCAGGCCGGTCAACGCGCAGTGATTGAAGTTAAAACGGTCCGCTGATGCGTGCGTCGTCGGCAACCCCTTTACGCCATCTCCTGCTGTGGGTTGCCGTGTCGTCGGGTTTGTTCATCAGCATGCTGCTCGCACTGAAGTCTGGTGCGGTGCCGATGCGCTGGTCTGAGCTCTTCGCGATGGTTGGCGTTGGTGCTGACCTCGAACCGTTTAAACGCGCGGTGTTTTTAGAATTGCGTCTTCCGCGCGTGCTGTTTGCAGCTGTTGCGGGGGGCGCACTTGCTCTGAGCGGTGCGGCCATGCAGGCGCTTTTTCGTAATCCTTTGGCTGAACCCGGGCTTGTGGGGATTTCTGCTGGTGCATCATTGGGTGTCGTGATCAGTTTGATGCTAGGTTTTAGCAGCATCTGGTTCACCAGTATTGCAGGCTTCGCTGGAGCGTTGCTTGCGACGTTCTCTGCCTATCTGTTGGGTCGGCGTTACCCCGGGGTCGCAGGATTGCTGTTGGCAGGTATTGCAATCAATGCAACCATGATGAGCTTGGTGAGCCTGGTCACGACGTTCATTTCTGAATCTCAGTTCCGTAGCTTTGGATTTTGGTCCCTGGGTAGTTTGGCGCGTGCATCCTGGGAGCAGGTTGGTTGGTTAATACCTTGGACGCTTGTCTGTTCGATGTTGTTGTGTCGGCAGTGGCGTGTTTTAAATGCGTTGCTGTTGGGTGAACGCGAAGCGCATCATCTTGGCTTTGACATTATTCGGGTGCGCCGCCGTTTGATTGTGTTGATTGCGCTGCTGGTGGGACCTTTGGTGGCGACAGTGGGCGGTATTGCTTTTATCGGACTTGTCGTGCCGCACATTTTGCGGCGTTGGGTGGGGGCAGGTCACCGCGTCCTCTTGCCCCTTTCGTGGATCGTGGGGGCGATGACCCTTGTGCTGGCCGACTGCCTAGCACGTGTGGCCGTGATCCCTGCAGAACTGCCTGTTGGCGTCATTACGAGCTTGGTGGGCGGACCATTTTTTATTACCTTGTTGCTGCGTAGCGCAAGGCCTGTCGCTTAAAAGATCCCGAGCTCATTCCACATCGCATCCACACGCGTCTTGGTTGCTGTGTCCATTTGGATCGGCGTGCCCCATTCGCGCTGGGTTTCACCTGCCCATTTGTTGGTGGCGTCTAGCCCCATTTTCCCGCCGAGGCCGGAGACAGGCGAAGCAAAATCAAGATAGTCGATCGGTGTGTTCTCAACAAGCAGCGTATCCCTGACAGGATCCATGCGCGTTGTCATCGCCCAAACAACTTCTTTCCAGTCGCGTGGATTGATATCTGCATCAACGACCACGATAAATTTTGTGTACATGAATTGCCGCAGAATGCTCCACAGGCCAAACATGACCCGCTTCGCGTGCCCGGGATATTGTTTGCGGATGGAGACGACGGCGAGTCGATAGCTACAGCCCTCAGGCGGCAAATAAAAGTCAACGATTTCGGGGAGCTGTCTGCGCAAGATCGGCACAAAGACTTCATTGAGCGCAACCCCGAGCACGGCCGGCTCATCCGGCGGCTTGCCGGTATAGGTGGAGTGGTAGATCGGGTTGCGACGCATGGTGATGCGCTCGACAGTGAAGACGGGGAACCAATCTTGTTCGTTGTAGTAGCCCGTGTGGTCGCCAAATGGCCCCTCGAGCGCAAGTTCGTAGTCCGAGGCGGGTGGCGGATTGACGCCTGCCGGCACAACGGGTTTGACTGCGCGCGGGTCTGTGCTGGGAAGCAAATGACCCTCAAGCACGATTTCTGCGGTCGCAGGAACGGAGAGTTCGCTGCCAAGCGCTTGTGTCACTTCTGTACGAGCTCCGCGAAGAAGCCCTGCGAACTGATATTCGGAAAGCGAGTCTGGTACGGGGGTCACGGCACCGAGCGTCGTGGCAGGATCTGCGCCTAACGCAACGGCAATTGGGAACGGCTTGCCTGGGTTGGCTAAGGCGTGATCTCTAAAATCTAGTGCGCCGCCGCGGTGCGACAGCCAGCGCATGATGAGCTTGTTGCGACCAATCACCTGCTGCCGGTAGATGCCCAGATTTTGGCGTTTGGCGTTGGGTCCGCGTGTGATGACCAAGCCCCAGGTCAAGAGCGGCGCGACATCGCCAGGCCAGCAAGTCTGAATCGGTAGCTTGGCGAGATCGACATCATTGCCTTCCCACACAACCTCTTGGCAAGGTGCGCCCCGCACAGTCTTTGGGCTCATATCCCATAGCGCAGCTTTGAGCATGGATATCTTTGCTAGCGCGTCCTTAAAGCCTTTCGGTGCTTCGGGTTCGCGCAGGCTTGCGAGCAGTTCGCCGATCTCGCGAAGCGCGAGGGTGTTCTCTGCGCCCATCCCTTGTGCGACACGAGTGGGCGTCCCAAATAAGTTTGTCAGGACCGGCATGCTTACACGCGCGCCGTTGTGCGTCGGCTGTTCAAAAATCAGTGCGGGTCCTTCTGCTTTGAGGACGCGGTCAGAGATTTCGGTCATTTCTAATGACGTCGAAACAGGGACTTGAATGCGCTTGAGATCTTGATTGCGCTCGAGTTGTGAGATGAAGTCTCTGAGATCTTTGTATTTCAACGTGACTACCCTTTGAGCGTTAGAAGCGATGAGGTCGTTTGTGTGTCGGTTAGCCGAGGAAGGTTTTGATGCG
>JBILHV010000018.1:0-13347 GCA_044350305.1 Burkholderiaceae bacterium | reverse complement strand
CCCGGCGGGAGAGCGCAAGCAGAAGGACATCCAGAAGTGATGATCTTGTCAAACATTCTGAAAGAGGGACAAGCACTAGGCGTCAAAGACGCAGGCCAATCATGGCACACAGATATGTCTTACTCCAAGATGATTGCCTTTGCGAATGTTCTCTATGGCACAACGATCCCGCACCGCCACGGCAAACCGTTAGGTGCCACGCAATTCCGAGACATGCATGCCGCGTACGAAGATCTGCCGGCTGACGTCAAGCAAACGCTCGCAAACAAAACCATTACCCATGACTTCAATAAGTTTTGGGAGATGATGCGTGCCAGGCCTGGGAGCACACGCCCTGCGCTAAGCGAGCGTGAGCGGCAAGCACGCCCCCCAGCGGTGCACCCTGCCGTGCTCATCCATCCTATTTCTAGAAAACAGGTGTTGTACGCAAACCCTGGCTACGCGATCAAGATTAGTGATCTTTCTGAGCAAGATAGCGCTGAGATGCTTGAGTTTCTGTTCGCACATCAACTGAAAGACAAGTTCCTCTACACCTACCAATGGAAGAAAAATTCGTTGCTGATGTGGGACAACATAGGGACCATTCATAACGCGGTCGCGGATTATGAGCCACATGAACACAGATATATAGAGCGGTGTCAGGTGATGGCAACGAGACTGTACGACGCTCGCGGCACCACACAGCCCATCATGTTTACCTCAGGAAGCGCAGCGTGAAGAAAGCATTATTGATCGCTTGGCTCAGCGTACTCTGTGCCACTACCTCTTGGATCGCGCAAGCTCAACCACGCGAGTTTCCCGACAAACCCTTGCGACTCGTTGTGGCTTACGCACCGGGTGGTGCCACCGACATTGTCGCGCGCATGTTGGCTCAAGAGCTCACACAAATTCTTGGACAGTCCGTCATTGTGGAAAACAAGGCAGGCGGGGGAACACTCGTCGGCTCGGACTCGGTCAGGCGTGCACCGGCCGATGGCTACACGCTTTTATTTGGTACAAATGCCTTCATCATTACGCCGCTTCTGCACAATGGGCCCACTTACGATCCGATTAAAGATTTCTCCCATGTGTCGCTCACAACCATACAACCCCTTGCCTTGTTGGTCTCACCAAGCTTGAATATCAAATCAGTTGAGCAGCTTGTGCAATACGCGAAAGCTAACCCAGGAAAAATAAATTTCGCGTCATCAGGCAATGGTTCGGCTCAGCATTTGGCGGGAGAGGCATTCCGCGATGCAGCGAATATTGACATCACGCATGTCCCCTACAAGGGAGCAGGCCCTGCTTTGATTGACCTGCTTGCAGGACGTGTCGACATCATGTTCACTTCCCTTGTTGGCAATACGGATCACATCAAACAAGGCCGCCTAATTATGGTTGCCACCACTGGCCAAAAACGAGGTCTCGCCACACCTGACACACCGAGCGTCTCAGAGTTCCTCCCGGGCTACAAAGCCTACACTTGGCAAGGCGTCATTGCGCCAACTCAAACACCTGCCTCAACGATCGAAAAACTCAATGCTGCGATTAAAAAAGCAACGAGTACGCCCGCTTTTTATGAGAAGCTCAACGCACAAGGAATGGAAGTTCAAACGTCATCACCGGAAGAGATGCGCGCGCGCCTAGCGGCCGAGTCTTTAGAGTACCGATCCCTTTTGAGTAAAACCAAAACAACCATCAAGTGAAGCTTCCAACCCTATTTCCAATCCTTTAACTTTATTCAACCTCGGACTACAAATGGCTACCCCTCAATCAAAACGATTCCCTCAATTGACCCTTGAAACCGTCGCTCCCGAGTCCGTCGGGCTCGCGAAAGAGATACTGGATATATCCAGTATCGGTTTAGCTGGCCCGTACAACGTGATGTTGCGCAGCCCCGTTTTTGCAGATCGCATCAAGCGCCTGCTGGACTATTTGCGCTTTGGCTCGTCACTTCCGATGCGCCTAAACGAACTTGCGATTTTGATTCAAGCGCGAATTTGGACCTCGCAAGTCGAATGGTTTGCACACTACCCGATTGCCTTGCGTAATGGCCTGCCCGCCCACGTTGCTGACGACCTTAAAGAGAATATTCGACCACGTAACATGCAGCCCGACGAAGCCGCTGTCTATGATGTGTGCATGAATATGACAAAAAATTATGAGATCAGCGATGAGTTATTCAATCATGCAAAAGCGGTTCTTGGCGAGCAACAGCTCGTGGACCTCATTGCAGTGAGTGGCACCTATGTCACGATTGCGATGCTGCTGAGTCTAGGCGAAGAGCCTATCCCCGCAGGCAAGCCCTTACCCTTCCCAGAGAAAGCACGCTAGTCGTTTATATCCAAATGCTCGTTCGGAAGGCCCGCGGCTTTCCGCTCGATCGCTATTAAGAACGCTTGCTCGATATTGCGCGTAAAGCGTTTGATATCAAACAACGACGTAACCAGCAGCTTTTGCTGTAATGCCGAGCGCAGCGCTGAAAGTCGCGCAGGATCTTGTGCTAACGCCACAGCAAGCTGCACATACTCATCTAAATTGTTTGTGATCAACTCATGAAGATCGAGCGCGCGCAAAAGACTAGCCCCCACACGGCTCGCATAAGACCGGCCCTTGCACGTCAAGACAGGCACGCCGGCCCACAGCGCATCACTGGCCGTGGTGTGAGCGTTATACGGCACGGCATCAACAAATAAATCTGCGGCACGCTGCCTTGCAAGGTGATCTGCCATTGACTCGATTCGACCAGCGAATACAAGTCGCGTCGTCTCCACCCCTCGCGCACGCGCCTCGTCTCTAAGATTTCGTACGGTTTGCTCGGTCGTCTCTCGCAACCACAACACGCTACCAGGTACGGACTGCAACATCCTCATCCAGCAGTCGAATATTGCAGGATTAATCTTGTAGTTGTTGTTGAAGCAGCAAAATACAAAGCCTGTAGGAGGCAAACCCAGCTCTGCCCGAGAGAAAACGCAATCAGAGGGCCTGCGGCTAGGATCGTTTACTTGAAAACTTTGCGCAAGGCGGATGAATTTTTCGGTGTAATGCAACGCATCAACGGGTTCGGCAATGGTCTGATCCACCAAGATGTAATCCATTTCGGCAATACCCGTTGTGCCTGGATAGCCGAGATAGCTCATTTGAACGGGTGCAACGCGCGTCAGAAATATTCTGGGGCGACACCCTTTGGTCAAACCCATCAGGTCAATCGCAATGTCAAGATCAGCCTCGCGCGCGCGGGCAATTAACTGAGCATCGGTGCAGTCCTTGACATCCACAAAGTGATCGAAGGCCTTTTCTAGACGCAACCGCATCTCATCGCGGGTATCCGGACCAAACGAAAATGCAAAGATCTCAAATTGAGAGCGATCATGCTCCTCAAATAAGCCTGCTGTTAAATAGGCCACTGGGTGATTACGAAAATCCCCCGAAAAATATCCGATTCGGAGCTTTTTATGACGAGCGCGTGTAGTGGATACCCATGCGGCGCGAGGTTTTGTATATTCAGTTTCAATCCACGCTTGCGCCACCTGCTTGTGCAGCGCGGCGTCGTCAGTGAGTGCAAGCAAGGGAAAAGGTAGGCAAGCAGGTTTGTGGGCGCGCAGATCAATCAGCAGCGCCTCTAGCTGCGTACGATAGTCTGCCCACTTACATTGCTGCATATTGACATGTAGTAATGTACCGGCCAAATAAGGAATCGCAGGATCAATCGATAACGCTTGGCTGTAGCTTTGAGTAGCCGCTTCGTTATCTCGCAACTCGAAAAGTGCGTTACCGCGGTTCATCAATGCTTGCGGATACTGCGGCGCAATCGATAGGGCCTGTTCATAACTTTCGACTGCCTCGCGCCAACGTCCCAATCGACCGAAGGCGTTCCCCTGATTATAAAAAGCAGCGGCATAGCGCGGGGAGATCTCAAGCGCGCGGGCGTAGCTCAGCAAGGCCTCGGGCAAGCGCCCCATCACCTGTAACACATCGCCTCGATTATTGTGAGCCTCCGCGTACTCAGGGGCTAACGAAATCGCGCGGTCATAGCTCGTTAGGGCGGAGGTCAACTTGCGTTGATCTTGGAGCACGTTAGCGTAGTTATTGTGTGCGGAGGCCGTGTCCGGATCTATTTTCAAAGCCTTAGCGATTAATAAGGCCGCACGATCCAAGTGCCCTTGCTGGTATGCCACAAGGCCTAGCATATGTACCGCATCAAAGTGGTTCGGATGCCATTTGAGCACGCGCTCATAGAGGGCGCGCGCCTGCTCAAGAGCCCCCTGCTGGTGGGCGGCCAACCCTTGTTCCAACTTAGCTTGTGCCTTCATGGCGTCGCTCGGCGAAATAGCCCGGTGACTCTGCCCTGCTTTGGTTGACACGTGTTAACTCACTTAGACGTCGGAATCAACGGTCCTTATTTTTTATCCGGGTGTACACCGTATTGACCACAGTCGCACGCACGGGATCACTCAACCCACTCGCTGGTTTAGGGGTGGAAGTGTCTTTTTTGGGTTTTTTGGCCTCTTTGCTCGACTTTTGCTGACCTTTAGCCATGATTGACTCCGAGAGTTAAACGATAATCTAGTGTACAGGTCAATCGAAAAAACTCCCAATGCCCGCGTCTATTTGCATACCTGCGTCCGAAATTGAGATCTCTGCCATGCGCGCCCAAGGCGCCGGAGGCCAGAATGTCAACAAAGTTTCAAGCGCTATTCATTTGCGATTTCATATTCCGACCTCCACCCTGGGTGCAGGGGTCAAGGTGCGCTTACTCGCACTCAAGGATAGTCGAATCAGCCGAGACGGCGCGATTATTATCAAGGCACAATCCCATCGCAGTCAGGATTTAAATCGCACCGATGCCATTGCTCGTCTACACGAACTCGTCAACAGTGTCGCGCGGCCACCCAAAACACGTCATGCGACGCAGCCAACCTTCGGGTCGCGCCAGCGTCGTTTAGATAGCAAACGCAAGCACTCTGAGGTTAAAACACTCAGAGGCAAGTCCGAGTACTGATGATGAATATTCCTCTCTTCCCGCTAGGCATGACTCTCTTTCCTGAGGGAGTCGCTGCCCTAAAGATCTTTGAAGTTCGTTATCTTGACATGACACGCGCAAGCTTTCGCGACAAGGTACCCTTTGGCATCGTGACGCTAAATCAGGGGGCCGAAGTACGAGAACCGACCAAGCAGGTCTCTTTCGCCGATATCGGAACCCTGGCCGACATCGTCGACTTTGAGGCAGTACAACCTAGCCTGTATGCCATTCGCTGTCGCGGTCAATCGCGCTTTAAGATCGATCACTCCGAACAGATGCCCAATGGCTTGTGGCGCGCCGACGTGACACTCATCGACGAAGACCCCAGTGTCGAGATCCCACCCGAGCTCACAAGAAGTGCAACGACGTTGCAACGCGTCTTACGCTCCATGGACGAGCAGGATATCCCGGACGACCAGCGCCCAATCTTCAAGCCCTATCGCCTAAACGATTGCGGCTGGGTGAGTAATCGGTGGGCTGAGTTACTGAACCTAAACGCCCAACAAAAACAGCACCTCATGACGCTCGAGAACCCGAGATTACGTCTCGACCTCGTTCAAGAGTTGCTCGAAGAAATGGGGGCCTTTCGGGCCCCCACCTAGTGCACAACCGTCGCGTGCGACTAGGTCAAGGACGCGCAAAATGCATGAATGCGCTTGCAAGCGTCTTCGAGGATCGCATCGGATGTGGCATAGGAAATACGGAAATAAGGCGCCAAACCAAACGCCTCTCCGGGGACGACTGCGACCAGCTTTTCGTCCAATAACGCTGTCGCAAAATCAAGGTCGTTATTGATTTTTTTACCCTTGGGGGTCGTTTTCCCGAGCGTTCCTGCGCAGCTCGGGTACACATAAAAAGCGCCTTGCGGCTTCAAGCATGTGATGCCCGCGCATTCGTTGAGCATCCGCACCACCATATCGCGACGCCGTTGGAAAATCACATTGTGCTTGGCAATGAAATCTTGCGGTCCATTGAGTGCCTCGACCGCAGCGGCTTGACTGACAGAGGATGGATTCGATGTTGACTGGGACTGGATTGTTGACATCGCCTCGATCAACCAACTCGGGCCATGGCCGTAGCCAATCCGCCAGCCTGTCATGCAGTACGCCTTCGATACGCCATTCACGGTCAAGATCCGGTCTGCGATCGCCGGGGCCGCTTGCGCCAACGTACAAAAGATGGTGCCGTCGAACAGCAACTTCTCGTACATGTCGTCGACCATCACCAGCACATTAGGATGGCTCTTCAATACATCGCCCAACAGGCGCAGCTCTTGCTCTGTGTAGACCGAACCGGTCGGATTGGAGGGTGAATTCAGTATCAACCAACGCGTGCGCGGCGTGATCGCCTTCTGCAGTTGCGCGGGTGTGATTTTGAAATTGGTCTCGGCGCCACAGGCAACCGTAACGGCCCGACCGCCCGCCAAGATCGCCATGTCTGGATAACTGACCCAACAAGGCGCAGGAATCAATACCTCATCGCCCTCTCCCAAGGTGGCAACCAAGGCATTAAACAAAACTTGTTTGCCCCCGGTTCCGATAATCACGTCATTCGGATTGATCGTCATCGCGTGGTCACGCAGAAACTTCGCAACAATCGCTTTTTTGAGCTCAACCGTGCCATTGACCGGCGTGTAGCGCGTCTGCCCAGCCCGAATCGCTTGTATGCCCGCCTCGCAAATATTGGCCGGTGTGTCCATATCGGGCTCGCCCTGCGCTAACACAATGACATCCAGCCCTTTGGCCTTGAGCGCCTTGGCGTTATCTGTCACAGCAAGAGTCGGTGATGGTCTAACCAAGGCCATGCGGGGTGAAAGCAATGCGGCGCCCATGTTTTTCTCCAAAATACGCTATAAATCAAGCGAAAAGTCGTGGATCAACTATAACCTAAGCCCCCCCCCGGCTGCGATCGGACCTACCATAGGGCCTACCTCTTGCACCGATGCACCAAGAAATATGCACCCATGGTATCGTGCAAAAAATATTTTGGAGACGTTCATGATTGGAAAACCTCAGTGTATTCAGCGTGTGTTGGCCTGTGCCATCCTGTCGTTTGCGACGCTCGCCACACCCGCCTTTGGACAAAACAAGTATCCTGATAAGCCTGTCAAGATTATCGTTGGCTTCCCACCGGGCGGCCCAACCGACATCGTCGCCCGCCTCATTGCCAACCGCTTGGAAAAAGCGCTTGGACAGACTTTTATCGTCGAAAACAAACCAGGCGGCGGCTCAAATATCGGCTCACAAGAGGCAGCGCGTGCCAAGCCTGACGGCTACACACTCTTTCTAGGCACGGTAGCCAACGCTACCAACCTATCAACGTACAAAAAACTCAATTACGACACCCAGCGCGACTTTATACCGATTAGTCAGCTGGTCTCCTCCCCGAGCATCCTTGTCGCCAATAACGATCAGCCCTTCAAAACGCTACCGGAATTGATTGCGTACGCAAAGGCGAACCCAGGTAAGTTAGCCTATGCAACCTCTGGCGCTGGTGGTTCACCACACCTCGCTGCGGAAATGCTCAAGTTGCGCGCGGGCATCGACTTACTCCACGTCCCTTACAAAGGCGCTGCACCAGCGATGAACGATGTCATCGGCGGACAGGTGGGGATTGGCTTTAAGACTGCGTCCGGTGTCACGACGACTCTTCAGGCCGGCAAGTTGCGCCCGATAGCGGTCGCAGGACGCGAGCGTATGCCACAACTTCCGAATGTCCCCACATTGATCGAACTTGGCTTTCCAGACTTTGAAGTGAGCTCGTGGAGCGGTCTCATGGCCCCAACCGGCACGCCTCCCGATATCATCAATCTTTTAGCTAAAACAACGATTGAAATCATGAAGGCGCCCGATATGCGGAAACAATTGGAAGGCATCGGTGCCTTTCCGGTCGGCAGCACCCCCGCAGAATTTAAAAAGTATATCGACGACGAAATTAAAAAATGGGCCGTCGTTGCAAAAGCCGCAAACATCGAACTCTAACCAACCACATCACTCTACCTAGGGCTCTCCATGGGGACTTTTAGAACGTTTCTTTTCGCTCCAGCGAATCATCCTCGACGGACTGAAAAAGCATTTACCTTAGGCGCGGATGCAGTCATCCTTGATCTTGAGGATGCCTGTGCAGTGTCGGAAAAAATCTCCAGTCGCGCAAAGGTTGTGCAGGCGATGCAGCTGCCGCGCAACTGCCTGGGGTATGTTCGTGTCAACCCTATGTCGACGATATACGCCCATGGGGACTTGCACGAGACAATCCAACCTGGTCTTGATGGGGTGGTCTTGCCAAAAGTCGAAAACGCCGGCGAAGCGCAAACAGCCGACTGGCTCATCACACAGCTTGAGCGTGAACGCGGACTTGCTCACGGCAGTATCGATCTGATGCCAATCATCGAAACTGCGCTTGGCCTAGCGAACTTAGCCAGTATCCTTGCAACCACGCCACGCATCCGTCGCGTTGCCTTTGGTGCAGGAGACTTCACGCTTGATTTGGGATTGCGCTGGTCCCGCAACGAGCTAGAACTCCTCTCCTACAGAAATCAAATTGCTTTACTGTCTCGTGCTGCCGGCAAAGAGCCTCCGATCGACACAGTGTGGGTTGACCTAAAGGATGCAGAAGGCTTTGAACAATCGACCATGCATATCAAAGACCTGGGCTACCAAGGAAAGATGTGCATCCACCCCGACCAGATTGCCGTGGCGAATAGGTGTTTTACCCCAACGCCCGAACAAGTCGCCCGCGCACAACGCGTGATCGATGCCTTTGCCGAGGCTGAAGCGGCCGGGTCATCGTCCATCCAATTAGACGGCCAATTTATCGACTATCCAATTGTGTACGCTGCCCAACGGGTACTGGCCATTAGCGAGAAAATTGCTAAGCTCGCCGTGTGATAACGTGCGGGCGCTGGTCTCCCTAGCCACCCTTTTTTGCATCATCGAGCCATGACAAACACGACAACGCCCCATTACATCACTCTCGGAAATAGCGGTCTGCGCGTGCCGCGACTTTGGCTGGGCGCAATGATGTTTGGTGATCAAACCGACGAGAGCGTTGCGCGGGAAATGATCGCCGTGACGCGTGACGCTGGGCTCAACGCCATTGACACGGCCGACAATTATGCAAATGGCGAGTCAGAACGCATGGTCGGACGCCTGATTGCGCAGGATCGCTCGCGCTGGGTGGTCGCCACCAAAGTCGCGAACGCCATCGGCAAAGAACCCAACGACAAAGGCTTATCGCGCCGCTGGGTCACACAAGAGGTTGACAACAGCCTCCAGCGCTTGGGCACTGACTGGATCGATGTCTATTACATGCACAAGGATGACGAGGTCACCCCCATTGAAGAAACGCTATCAACCTTTGCTCGGTTAATAGAGCAAGGAAAAATTCGGTATTACGGGATCTCTAACTTCCGTGGCTGGCGTGTGGCCCGCATGGTGGAAACGGCAAGAAAAATGGGGATTCCACAACCCATCGTCTGTCAACCTCCTTACAGTGCGGTGACGCGACTCATCGAAACAGAAGTCATTCCAGCCTGCGAACATTACGGCGTCGGCGTTGTCGCCTATAGCCCACTCGCACGCGGAGTCTTAACTGGAAAGTACGCGCCAAACGTAGCGCCAGACGCTCAAAGTAGGGCTGGCCGAGGCGATCGTCGCATCCATCAGACAGAGTTCCGCCCTGAATCGCTCGAAATCGCGAATGCCCTGAAAAAACATGCCGAGAGCCGTCACCTCAGCGCCACGCAGTTTGCGATTGCTTGGGCACTGAACAACAAACTTTTAAGCGGTGTCATCGGTGGTCCCCGCACCCTTGAGCAATGGAAGGACTACGTAGCAGCGTTGGCCGTGCAATTACAGCCAGAAGACGAAACCTTGGTCGATTCTCTCGTACCGCCCGGCTATGCCTCCACACACGGCTTTGTCGACCCCCAATACCCTATCAAAGGGCGCAAACCACGTTAATGCAAAGATCGTCCCAAAGAGATATTTGGGACGATGCTTTTGCGGCGATAATATGGGCTTGGCAACATCCTTGCACGCATTATGAACAAGCGCGACATCGTCATTCGGCAAATCACTTATTTGCGGGGTCCAAACATCTGGACCTACTGCGCCACGCTAGAGGCGCTCATCGACATCGGCGAGCTTGAGGACTGCCCATCTAACACCGTCCCTGGCCTCTATGAGCGGCTAACCACCCTACTGCCCTGCCTGATTGAACATCGCTGCAGCCCCGGTGTACGCGGTGGTTTTTTGATGCGACTTAAAGAGGGCACGTGGCCTTGTCATATCATCGAGCATGTCACCCTCGCACTGCAAGATCTCGCAGGCGTTCCAGGCTATGGCTTCGGACGCGCCCGGGAGACGGAAGAACGTGGCGTCTATAAGGTCATGGTCAGCGGCTGGCAAGAAGAAGTCACGCGCGCTTCTTTGCTCACCGCCCGGGATTTAGTGCTTGCTGTGATTGAAGACCAACCCTATGACTTTGATACAGCACTTGAAGAGCTGCGCGATCTTGCTCAAGATCTTTGCCTTGGACCAAGCACCGCTTCCATGGTGCTCGCTGCGGACGACCGAACCATCCCCGCGATCCGACTAAGCTCGGGCAATCTCGTGCAATTTGGCTACGGTGCCAAACAGCGCCGCATTTGGACTGCCGAAACAGATCAAACGAGCGCCATTGCCGAAACGATCTCGCGCGACAAAGATCTGACCAAATCGTTACTCGAATCGTGTGGCGTGCCGATTCCCCAAGGCCGAGCAGTCGATAGTGCCGCTGACGCTTGGGAGGCCGCACAAGAGATTGGCCTTCCCGTGGTGGTCAAACCACTTGATGGCAATCATGGCCGCGGCGTCTTCATTAATCTCGAAACGCAACAAGAAATCGAAGCTGCATACGACGTCGCGGTGGACGAAGGCTCAGGGGTGTTGGTCGAACGGTTTATCCGCGGCAATGAACATCGGCTACTGATCGTCGGTGGCAAGCTTGCGGCAGCAGCCAAAGGTCAAATGGCGAGTGTCACAGGTGATGGCAAGCAGACGGTCACCGAACTCATTGCATCACAGATCAACTCCGATCCGCGACGTGGACGAGGCGAAGGGCAACCGCTGAATCCAATTCGCATTGATTCGGCCGCACGACTCGAACTCAAACGCCAGGGCTTTGATGCGGACAGCATTATTCCTGCGGGGCGCGACGTACTCATCCAACGAAACGGTAACGTGGCGTTCGACTGCACCAGTGATGTACACCCCGAAGTCGCAGCAATGGCTGCTCTAGCAGCGCAGGCAGTGGGCTTGGATATCGCGGGTGTCGATCTCGTTGCCGAAGATATATCTAAGCCGTTACTAGCTCAGGGCGCAGCAATTGTAGAAGTCAACGCCGGTCCCGGATTGCTCATGCATCTGCAACCAGCCGAAGGCACGTCGCAACCCGTGGGGCGTGCGATCATTGATTATATTTTTCCAGGCGACGAGAACGGTAGTATTCCGCTGATTGGCGTCACGGGATCCAGCGGTACGACTGAAGTTTCCAATCTGGTTTTTCATCTGCTCAAGCAAAGTAACGCGTGCGTTGGCTTGGCGAATACAACGGGACTCTACGTCGGCAAGCGCGTGCTAAACCAGGACGACAGCGCGAACTGGAAACAAGGACAACGACTCTTGCTCAACAAAGAGGTCGAGGCTGCTGTCATTGAAAATCGAGGCATGCAAATTCTGACGGAAGGACTTGCCTACGATCGCTGTAGCGTGGGCATTGTGACCAATGTTGCCTATTCAGCGGACTACAAACGACCTGAGGTCGCCTATCACGCTTTTGAGAACGCCGAGGACCTCATTAAGGTCTTTCGAACGCAAGTCGACGTCGTTTTACCGACAGGCCATGCCATCCTGAATGCAGCCGACGAGAACGTCGTGGCCATGGCAGATTATTGCGATGGGGCGATTACCCTGTACGCAGCCTCGCCCGACAACCAGGCACTGCGGGAACACATTGCAGCGGGCAAGCGCGCGGTGACCATTCAACATTCACAGGTGACACTGATTTTTGGCGAGGAACGTCTTGGGGTCTTTTCTTTGGATGTGTTGGCGCCTGATCTACGACAATCACCTCAACTACTCGACACCCTTCTTGCTGCGGCCGCTGCAGCTTGGGTCTCAGATATCCCTACTGAACAAATCCGCTCTGGCCTCACCACTTTTGCTTATTAGTCCAACCCTTTGGAGAGCGTGGGCACCGCCATATTGAGCAGTATTCCTTAGTAAAATTATTTTTTTGACGTAATCGGTCCATTTTCACTACTGGTGGCTTAACCTCCAAGTCACTTTAACAAAGGTTCATCTAGCATGACTGCTCGTACTTCTTGTCACCGCCTTCAGGTCGCCACTTCACTCTTTGATTTCATCGAACGTCAGGTTCTTCCAGGTACTGGTGTGACCAGCGCTGATTTTTGGAAAGGCTTTGACGCAATCGTGCACGACCTCGGCCCCAAAAATGCAGCATTGCTCGCCGAACGTGATCGGATTCAAACAGAGATGGATGTGTGGCATCGTGCGCACCCCGGTCCTATTCAGGACATGCCTGCGTATAAGGCGTTTCTGACTAAGATTGGTTATCTCGCTCCCATCCCAGACAAAGCTAAAACCACGACCACGAACGTTGATGCTGAGCTCGCGCTTCAAGCCGGTCCGCAACTCGTCGTGCCGGTTCTCAATGCTCGCTATGCACTGAATGCTGCCAATGCTCGCTGGGGCTCTTTGTATGACGCGCTGTATGGCACGGATGCCATCTCCGAGGACGGCGGTGCAACGCGCGCCGGTGGATACAACCCCGTGCGTGGCGGCAAAGTCATCGCGTACGGACGTAAATTTTTAGATCAAGCCGCTGCCCTCGCCTCAGGTTCGCACAGCGACGTGACGCGCTACGCCGTCAAAGCGGGGACCTTAACGGCAACACTCAAGAATGGTGCAATCACCGGACTAGCAGACAGCAACAAATTTGTGGGCTTTCAAGGCGACGCTTCCGCTCCAAGCGCGGTGTTGCTCGTCAATAATGGTCTGCATATCGACATTCAGATCGACAGCACCACCAGCATCGGTCAGACCGATCCTGCAGGTGTCAGTGACATTATTCTGGAAGCAGCCCTTTCAACGATTCTGGACCTCGAAGACTCGGTTGCAGTAGTTGACGCAGACGACAAAGTGCTGGCCTACAGCAATTGGCTGGGCATCCTGAAAGGCACCTTGGTCGAAAGCGTCAGCAAAGGTGGCAAAACATTTAACCGGACGCTCAACGCCGATCGCACATACACGGCAGCAGCAGGTGCGAAAGGCGCCAAAGATGGC
>JBILHV010000245.1:0-3570 GCA_044350305.1 Burkholderiaceae bacterium | reverse complement strand
CAATAAATCAGGATGTGCGGTGTCGCAGTCTTTTTCCTTACCGACGGCCGTAATAATGCCGTCTTGCACGACTACCGTATCCGCATCCAGAATCGGCCGATCTAAGTCGCCCGAGAGCAGCAGCCCAATATTCTTAATCACAACCTTGCCAGATTTTTCTTCCGCAGCAGCCTGAGCCATACCTGTCTTCCTTAATTGTTAAGTTGGGTCCGGCGCAATCGTCTTGAGCACCGTCGAAATGACAAAATTTTCCCATTGATCAAACGCGGTTTTAGCCTCTAGGTTTTCACCCAGAAAAGCCGACAGCGTGTAGCGGTTTGATTGATAGAAATAACCAAGCGCAGCGATCATCATGTAGAGGTCGCGCGCTCTAAACTGGCTGCTGAACACCCCTGTCTGCGCGCCAGTGACTAATACTTGATCAATCACGCCAATCGCTTTAGACGAATAGTCGCGAAAGCTACTCTGTCCGATGTGCTTGCCCTTGTGTAGATTCTCGATATTGAGCAGCGTCACGAATTCAGGGTGATCGCGGTAATAGCGCAAAATAAACTGCACAATTTTTTCTAGCGAACGCAACGGATCGAGCAAGTCGAGCTTGAGCTTAGACTCCGCAACGTTAAAACGCTTATAGGTCTCCTCAATCACTGCGACGAACAAGCCTTCCTTATTACCAAAATAGTAATAAATCATCCGGTCGTGCGACTTTGCCGCCTTAGAGATCTTGTCGACACTGCCACCATCGAGCCCATACTGCGCAAAAATCTTGATCGCTGCTTTCAGCAGACTCGCCCGTGTCGCTTGGGCCGCTTTTTCACGCACCCCTAGTTTTCGAGGGGCGTCATCTTGAGCGGAGTCGTTGAGGGGCTGAATCATCTGTAATCACTTTCACCGGGTCAAAGATCGACGCGCGCAGTCAAAAACAAGAAAAAAGAGTCATTGCCAGAGGGCAACAAATGTAATAAGGTACTAATTAATGTAGTAATTGCAACATGAAATTTTGACAAAAGCTAGTGGATTCGGATGACAGACGAGACTAAAGCCAAGATCGAATGTAACGCCTGCCCAGTGTTATGCCAGATCAGTGCGGGAAAAACCGGTGCCTGCGACCGCTATGCGAATGCAGACGGGATCCTCGTGCGGGTTGATCCCGTGGTCTTCTTGAACCGCAGTCTAGAAAAAAGCGGTGCCGCTACCCTTGTCCCATTCATGGGTCCGCAAAAAGTGCTGGCCTCCGGCGAAATCGAATCTTGGGATCAAGACCTCTTGCACGCCAATCAAGTGTTTGTCACGGGTGTTGGCTCATCGACAACCTACCCCGACTACAAACCAGCGCCATTCATCGTGGGATCTCAAGTCGATGGCGTCGACATGGTAACGGTCGTGACCGAAGGGATCTTTAGTTACTGTAGCCTGAAGGTCAAGATTGACACCGATCGCTATCTAGGCCCCGAGCAAGCAAACGTTCTTTGTCGCGGAGAAGTGGTGGGCCACGTGACCACAGCAGAGTACGGTTCGCAAATGCTGTCGCTCGGTGGCGTGCATCACCTGACCGGCGGCAGTAAAAAAGAGGGTCGCATCACCATGGAGATGATGCAGTCCCTCGCGAATAAGCAATCCGTTGAGCTCGACATCGAGGGAGGGTCGAACCTGATCGTGCAGGCGGGTCGAGCCCCCATCGTGAATGGCATCGAAGAGAAGCGCATGCGCGTGGGATGTGGCTCAGCAGCCATCGGGATTTTCGCGCAGCAGTTTTCCGAACTCGCTGATGAAGTCATTGTCGTGGACGATCACATCACGGGCGTCTTGACCGAGCATCAGGCTGGTAAGTGTTTGGGGATGCGCGCTTCGGGCGTACTGATCGGCGGTCGGCGCTCGACCCCTGGACGGTATTTTCAAGTCGCCAACCCTGGCACAGGCTGGGGCGGTACAGATATCGCCGACCCCTTAAGCATCATCGAAAGCTGGGATCCCGAAGTCTCTTGGCCTGGGCTCCGATTACTGATGACCTCGACAACGGGTGAGCACGCATGCTGGTATGTGCTCGACGAACAGTTACGACCGATTGAGCAAGAAATGCCTGAGACCGTACGGGCTGTGATCGACCGTATCGGTGAAAATTGTGAGCCATCGCTTGCTTCCGTTTTGTTCCTGGGGGGTGCGGGTGGCAGCCTGCGCGCGGGCGTGACACATAATCCAATCCTGTTGACTCGAGCCATTAAGCAAGCGCTCGTCAATGTCACTTGCGGCGGCGCACCTGCTTATGTCTGGCCAGGCGGCGGCATTACGGTGATGGTTGATGTCTTGCGCATGCCAGACAACAGTTTTGGCACCGTTCCAACGCCCGCCATTGTTGCGCCGATTGAGTTCAGTATGCGTGCAGAGGACTTCAAGCGTCTGGGCGGACATGTCGACTATGTCAGAGGACTAGACCAAGTTCTACGAGAAGGCGCTTGGCATGATGACGGCGCACCACAAAACCGATTATGGGTCACGCCTCGCGAAGACACGCCATGGCCGCTTGGCATGCCGCCGATGTTGGGCTAATCAATCATGTTAAGCGCGACTGCTCTCAACCTCGGCGATGGACGCCAACACTTCCAGCATGGCCCGATCGATATCGTGGTACAGGCCGAGGGGGAGACGGCCGCCGTTGCAGGCGCCCATCAAGCGGCGGCTAAGCGCTTTGCCATGATTCTATCTGAGCTCGTTGCAGAGCTGCCCGTATTGCGTCAACCCATCTCCACGCAAGCGCCCTGCCCGCTATACGGCCCCATTGCCAGGACAATGTGGGACGCTTGCCAACGATGTCCGAGCGACTTCATTACGCCGATGGCAGCGGTGGCAGGCTCGGTTGCGCAAGAGCTGATTGCCTTTTATGAGCAACCCGGCATTACACGCGCCTGGGTGAACAATGGCGGTGATATTGCGCTGTATTTAACGCCGGGCACTCACGTCGAGATTGGCTTGTTTGCGGACTTATCAAAACTAGATGGCTTCGCTCTACAGCAAGGCATTTCCCTAGATGGAAGGCTGAACGTCGATTATGCGATGGGGGTACGCGGTATCGCGACAAGCGGATGGCGTGGCCGAAGCTTTTCTCTGGGTATCGCCGACAGCGTCACCGTTCTGGCGCAAAGCGCCGGGTTGGCCGATGCTGCAGCAACGGTCATTGCCAACGCGGTCAATACGGCGCATCCCGCTGTCGAACGTTTGCCTGCCAACCAAGTGAAAGACGATTCGGACCTTGGCGAAAAACTCGTGACGGTACATGTGCCAGCCTTAGACGACAAGACGGTTCATCAAGCTCTACGGCAGGGTTTACAGCAGGCTCTACAAATGAAGCAAAGCGGTTTAATCTCTGCAAGTGTGCTGACCTGTCAGGGCTGGATGATCACGACTGAATCGCCTAACATCGCTCGCTACCTTACCCACTAATTACGAAACTTCCCGGAGCCCGCATGGCCGCAAAAATTCGCAAGCTTATCGTACAGGTCGATGAAACGCACCTTGAAATGGGGCAGACGATCTCTCCACCCACACGCAGAGCGCTTGCCATCGCTGTCATCG
>JBILHV010000181.1:0-4387 GCA_044350305.1 Burkholderiaceae bacterium | reverse complement strand
CCGTTTGGATGAAGTTTTCATAGGTATTGATACCCAAACCTTGGCGACCAAGCGCCGAGACGATTCCCATCGTGATGGTTTGTCCCACTCCAAAGGGGTTGCCGATCGCCAACACCACATCACCAATGCGCGGCACTTCCTCAGTCAAAAAACGTAACGCGTGAAGACCCGTCAATTGCACTTTTAATACGGCCAGATCGGAATCCGGATCGACGCCCACAACCTTGGCACTTGCCTGCCGACCATCGTGCAGGGCGACCACAATTTCATCGGCACCGTTAATCACGTGAAAATTCGTCAACACATGTCCAGTCGCGGACACCACCACTCCCGAGCCAAGACTCGTTGCCTGTTGCTGTTGCTTATAGCCGGGCATCTGTTCGAAAAACTTTCGTAAAACAGGATCCGTGGGCATCACAATCCGCGGCGCTGCAATACGCTTCGTTGTGTGGATGTTGACCACTGCGGGCGCCGCCAAAGCAACCGCCTCAGCGTATGAGCCAGGCGCCGCGCCAGCCTGTGGCTGGCCGCCAACGGGCAGAGTCGAGCGTTGCCCCCCAGAAACACTCTGTTTATCAGGGCGCGCCAACCAATCCGGGCGCAAAGTCACCACCACGAATAAAATCGCTAAACAAACCGTTACTGCTTGAGCAAAAATCAGCCAAATTCGACGCATTTTGTTTTCAGGAAAAATATGACCTCTGTCTCGACCCGCGAACTCTGTGCCTGGCTAGATACCACCCTCAGGGTCGTATCATTTAAAGATTACTGCCCAAACGGTCTGCAGGTCGAAGGCCTTGAGCGAGTGTCCCATATTATCGCGGGCGTCACCGCAAGTCAGGCGCTGATCGATATCGCGATTGAGCGGGGCGCCGATGCACTGCTCGTGCACCACGGCTGGTTTTGGCGGGGCGATAATCCTCGGATACGAGGCACCCAACGCACGCGTCTGGCCTCGCTTCTTGCGGCAAATATCAATCTACTCGCCTATCACCTACCCCTTGATGCCCATCCAACACTGGGGAATAACGCTCAGCTAGCCTCCCGCTTAGGTTTAGTGGTCGCTCGCCAAGAGCCGATCGCGGGCGACTCAGTCGGCGCACCGCGTACGGCAGGCGCATCAAATCTGATTTGGCTGGGCTCCATGCCCGGTGCCGCCACCCTTGGTGAGGTGGCCGCCCAAGTCGCTTCGCGGCTAGGGCGCGAACCGCTTGTGGTCGGCGCGCCCGAGCAGCCTGCGGAGATGATCGCGTGGTGTACGGGCGCCGCGCAAGGAATGTTTAGCGAGGCGATTGATACGGGGGCAGACCTCTTCATCACGGGTGAGGTGTCTGAACCCACCGTGCACTTGGCACGAGAATCTGGTGTTGGCTTTATCGGTGCTGGGCACCACGCCACCGAACGCTATGGCGTTCAGGCACTCGCCCAAGCAATCCAACAGCAGTTCGGTGTTAAGGTTGACTTTATAGACATCGACAACCCTGTTTAACTTGCTTACTTTTTAAGCGAGTCGCGAATCTCTCGCAACAACAGCACGTTCTCGGGCACTGGGGGCGGGGCCGCCTCCAAGTCCATCTTTTTTCGCGCCGTGTTGATCGCCTTTACCATCCAGAAGATCACAAACGCCAGCAACATAAAGTTGATCACGATGGTTAAAAAATTACCCCAGGCAAAAATAGTTGCCCCTGCCTTTGTCAGGTCAGCATAGGTTTCTGGGCCGACGTAACCCGCGGGGCGAGATAACACCACAAACTTGTTACTAAAGTCCATCGATCCGCCAACCAAAAAGTTGACGATCGGCATCACGATATCTTTAACAAGAGAGTCAACAATTTTGCCAAAAGCGGCACCCACAATCACACCGATTGCGAGGTCAACAACGCTACCCCGTACCGCAAACTCGCGAAATTCCTTAAATATTCCGCGGGATTCCTGCAAAATCTCTTTACCTTGAATCATTTGTCTTTCCCTTACTGTGAGTCTGTCTTGGCTAGCGCTATAATAAGGGGTTAATTTAAGTTGTGACAACTGTATAGAGGCAAGCCCCACGGGATCACCCCGTGAGGCTGCCTTCGAAGCAGCGTCATAATGAACTGGTCTGCAATGTGTTGGCTCAAACACGTTGGCTGCGATAAGGATAGAAGATGAGTCACGATTCAACTGTGCACGATGACGAAGGTGCGGCACCCCCAATCCTGCCGTCAGACCCTTCACGTCGCTTCTGGATCGGCACAACCTGTGCCGTGGGCGGAGCAGCGGGCGCGGCTCTAGCCGTGCCGTTTGTCAGTACTTTTGCGCCAAGTGACAAAGCGCGCGCAGCCGGCGCCCCGGTTGAAGTCGATGTCAGCACCCTTGCCCCGGGCGAAATGCGCACGGTCGAATGGCGCGGCAAGCCGGTGTGGATCATTAACCGCACCAAAGAACAACTTGGTTCGCTCAAGCAAAACGACGGCGAACTTGCAGATCCAAAGTCACTGCGTCCAGGCTTCACGCCTGCTTATGCAAAAAACGAATGGCGCTCGCGAAAGCCGGATCTGTTTGTAGCGGTCGGCATCTGCACGCACCTAGGCTGCTCGCCCACACCGAAATTTACGACGGGCCCACAACCTAGCCTACCCAATAACTGGGACGGCGGGTTCTTGTGCCCATGCCACGGATCCACTTTCGACATGGCTGGTCGCGCTTATAAAAACAAGCCTGCGCCGGACAACCTCGAAGTGCCGCCATACCAATACCTGAGCGACACCCGCATCATTATTGGTGTCGACGAGACCAACAAGGCCTAACCCGCCCCCTGAACCACGCCGCATAACGCGATACTGATCAAAGTAAAAGGAGCCGTTTCATGGCTGACGAAAAATCCGTCGAAACGACCGGACTGTTAGGCTGGATAGACCGTCGCTTTCCGTTGACATCAACATACAAAGCGCATCTGTCTGAATACTATGCCCCGAAGAACTTCAATTTTTGGTATTTTTTTGGTGCGTTGTCTCTGCTAGTTTTAGTCCTGCAAATCGTGACAGGCATATTTCTAGTGATGCACTACAAGCCGGACGCACAGTTTGCGTTCCAGTCTGTTGAATACATCATGCGCGAAGTGCCTGGCGGCTGGTTTATCCGTTACATGCACTCGACCGGCGCCTCGATGTTTTTTGTCGTGGTGTATCTGCATATGGTGCGTGCGCTGATTTACGGTTCATACCGCAAACCGCGCGAGCTCGTCTGGATTTTCGGTGTGGGGATTTTCCTGTGCTTAATGGCGGAAGCCTTCTTTGGTTACCTCCTGCCTTGGGGTCAAATGTCCTTCTGGGGCGCGCAGGTGATCGTGAACTTGTTCTCGGCCATCCCCTTCATTGGACCTGAACTCTCGATCTGGATTCGCGGCGATTACGTCGTCTCGGACGCCACACTCAATCGCTTCTTTGCCTTCCATGTCATCGCGATTCCTTTGGTCTTGCTGGGCTTGGTTGCCGCGCACGTCATCGCCTTGCACGAAGTCGGTTCAAACAACCCAGATGGCGTTGACATCAAGGCCAAAAAAGACAAATACGGTCGCCCGCTTGATGGGATTCCTTTCCACCCTTACTACACCGTGCACGACATCATGGGGTTTGTCGGCTTCCTAATCATCTTTATGGCGATTATTTTCTTCGCGCCTGAGATGGGTGGTTATTTCCTTGAGTACAACAACTTCGTCCCAGCCAACCCACTGGTCACACCACTGCACATTGCACCGGTCTGGTACTTCACGCCGTTTTACTCGATGCTTCGCGCAACGACCGACGACTTCACTTGGGTCTTGGCTGGTAGCGCTGTGTTGGCTGCGATCGTGTTGTTCGTGCGCGTCAAAGGCATCATGAAGCTGATCGCTCCAGTCGCGCTAATCGCCGTGGCCGTGTTGCTGCGTGTCATTGATGCGAAGTTTTGGGGTGTGGTCGCCATGGGTGGCGCTGTCGTCCTGTTGTTCTTCCTGCCCTGGCTCGATTACAGTCCGGTCAAGTCCATTCGTTACCGTCCTGGTTGGCACAAGACGCTTTATGGCATCTTCTTTGCAAACTTCGTCGTTTTGGGTTATCTCGGCACCCAAGCACCGACAGATATTTTCAACCTGATGTCGCAAATTGGCACGCTCATCTATCTGGCATTTTTCTTCCTGATGCCAGTCTGGAGTCGCTTGGGTACGTTCAAGCCGGTCCCTGACCGTGTCACGTTCCACGCCCATTGAGCCTAACTTTAATTACGGAATGACCATGATCAAGAAGCTGCTTTGTGCTCTTGCCCTAGTAATCACCTGCTCGGGTGCGTATGCTGCGGGCGGAGCGTTCCCTCTCGAGCAAGCACCCAATCGTATTAGCGACCTTGCTGCGCTACAAAACGGCGCCAAGCT
>JBILHV010000180.1:0-4389 GCA_044350305.1 Burkholderiaceae bacterium | reverse complement strand
GCGACCTCAGATGTCTCGATTCATTTCAAAACAGAATCGCTAAGCGCTGTCATTGGTCCCAATGGTGCTGGCAAGACCACCTTCTTTAACTTGATCTCTGGCGCTTTGCGACCTGACTCCGGCCGCATTCTGCTAGATGGCGAGGATATCGTAGGCCTTCCCAGCAGCGAGATTGTGCACAAGGGGATTGGTCGTGCATTTCAGGTGGCCAAACTATTTAAGACCTTAACGGTCGAAGAGTCCTTGCGCGGCGCCTTGATGTCGCCGCTCGGGAAGTCCTCGCAAATGCATGGTCGCTTTCCCTTGGCGCAAACGCGCGACCGCGCTTACGAGGTCCTGGAACAACTTGGTTTGCACACTAAAGCTGATGTGATTAGTGGCAATCTCTCGCACGGGGATCAAAAACTCCTCGATATGGCTTTAGCACTCGTTCTCAAGCCGAAAGTACTGTTGCTCGATGAACCTGTTGCAGGCATGGGGCCCGAAGAGCGTGAGCAGATGATTCAAACTGTGTATGCGCTCTGGAAAAAAGGTGGACTCACCGTTGTACTGATCGAACATGACATGGAGATCGTCTTCCGTATCTCTCAGCACATTCACGTGCTTTCATACGGCAAGGTTCTTGCCGAGGGCAACGCCGAGCAGATTCGTAATAACCCAGCGGTGATCGAAGCCTATCTCGGAACACCAACGGAGGCGCACGCATGAGCACGCAAGTATTGAAAGTTGACGGCATCGATGTTTTTTACGGGACGAGTCAAGCGCTATTTGGTTTGTCCTTCGATGTACAACAAGGTGAAACCTTAGCCTTACTAGGGCGCAACGGTGCAGGCAAGAGCACGACCATGAAATCGGTCGCGGGCGTTATCCCAGCACGCAAAGGGACCGTTACCCTGCACAACCAAGTTGTGACGGGCAAGGCCGCGCACTTGATCGCACGGGCTGGCGTGGGCTACGTACCCGAAGATCGCCAGATTTTTCCTGATCTGACTGTTGAGGACAATCTCACCATCGCAGTCAAGAAAGGCGCTAACGGTGAAGACGATTGGAGCGTTGCACGGGTCTATGACATGCTGCCGCTACTCAAACCTCTGCGCGAACGCCTTGGCGGGCAACTTTCTGGCGGTGAACAGCAAATGCTGACGGTCGGTCGCTCCCTGATGGGCAACCCAGATGTTCTATTGCTCGACGAACCCAGCGAAGGTCTCGCCCCAATCATGATTCAAAAAATTGGCGAGCTGATTCAATCTTTACGCAAAATGGGTAAGACCATCGTGCTAGCCGAGCAAAACCTGCACTTCTGTTTAGGCTTGGCCGATCGCGCTGTCGTGATTGATAAAGGTAAAGACGTGTTCTGCGGGACGATTTCAGAGCTCAACGCCAACGCTGAAATCAAACAGCGTTACTTGTCAGTCTAATCCCTTCTGCCGAGCAAAGATGCACATTTCTCATCACACCGCTGCGCAAGCATTTGATCTGTCGGGCACGCGCATGCTGATTACCGGTGCAGCAGGTGGCATCGGTTCAGCCACCGCGCGCTTATGCAATCAACTTGGCGCAACCTTGGTGTTAAGCGACTTTGGGCAGCAAGCGAAGCTCGAGGAGCTTGCGCAGCAGCTAAAGGGTGTGACTGCTGTAGAGTCTTGCGATGTGACAGACCGCGCTGCTGTCGAAGCGATGATCCAACGCCACGGCCCCTTGACTGCAATGGCTGACACAGCGGGGATTTGCCCCTTTCATGATGACTGGATGGATCCCAGCTGGAATGAGGTCGAGTTCATACGCGTGATGAAAGTAAACGTACTTGGTCCGATCAATTTGGTCCGTGCAATCTTGCCCGGCATGATGGAGCGTAAACATGGTCGCATTGCTTTGTGTGGTTCCATCGCAGGCTGGACGGGCGGCTTAAGGGCGGGCCCGCATTACTCGGCCTCCAAGGGGAGTGTCCACGCGCTTGTGCGGTGGTTTGCCGGGCGCGCGGCCCCACATCACGTCAACGTCAACGGCGTCGCCCCCGGTCCCATTGCCACGGGCATGACAGAAACTGGCGGCTATGAACCGAACATCTACCCGATGAAGCGTCTAGGCGAGCCCGAAGAGATCGCAGGCATGCTGACCTATCTCTGTTCACCCGCCGCTAGCTTTGTGTCAGGTGCCATCATGGATGTCAATGGCGGCACCTTGATGCGCTGAGCCTTGCGTCTGCAGGGCTCGCGCAGTGGGCCGCTAGGTAGCTTCGCCAAAACCACGCGCCACAATGATCTCGACCAAATTCGGTCCGCCACTTGCTAACGCTTCTTTCAGCACTGTCGCGATTTGGCTTGGATCGGTCACTAAACGCGAAGGCATGCCCATACTCTTGGCAACACCCGCAAAATCGATGGCAGGATTATCCATATCCATCGCCACAAACTGATCCGTGCCACGCATCGCAAGCAAACGCTCTTTGATGATGCGGTAGCTGCGGTTATTGATGATCACATAGGTGATCGGCAGCTTCAGGTGCGCGGCAGTCCACAACGACTGAATACTATACATTGCACTGCCATCGCCAATGGTCGCTACCACTTGCCGCTTCGGATGCGCCAGGCTCACGCCCACTGCGCCGGCCATCCCAAAGCCCAGACCACCACTTGCTAAGCCATAATAAGCGTGCGGGTCGTCCATCGGTAGCATTGCAGAAATTGCGGGTGCAGCCGTGAGTGTTTCGTCTACCACGATCACGTCTTTTGGCAAGACATCCACTAACTGGCTGACCAGATAACGCTGATCAATCGGCTTGGCGTTCGCGCTCGCCGCAACATCTTGACGCGTCTTTGCACGGGCTGCAGACCAGTTACGTGTCGCAAGCTCTTTTACCCGCGCTTGGGCTTGTTGTGCTTGTTCTGTCGTACGCGCTGCTCGCAAGATCGGCAGCAACGCCAGTAGCGTCTCCTTCACATCAGCACGCACTGCGGTCGCGGTCGAGTAATTTTTGCCGAGTTCCCAATCTCGTTCAGTGATGTGGGTGACGGGCAGCTCTGGGGGCAGCGGTTCGACGGCGCTCATGGGCGACATGCGCAACAGATCCGCACCTAGGCACAAGAGGTGATCGTATTGTTCAAGCGTCTGCCGGACTTTCTTTTGATTACGTGTCAGATCACCCATGCAAGTCGGGTGTGACGAGGGGTAGCGCGCGTTATACGGAACAGACTCTTGATAGACTGCGGCACCTAACAGCTCGGCAAGCTCACAGGCCTGCGCAAACATACCGGCGTTGGCGATCTCGCGACCGGCAACAATGACGGGCTTTTTCGCTGCAAGCAAGGTTTGTGCGATCTGTTTCAGTGCAGCATCGCTCGGGCGCACAGCGGCGTCCACGACAGTGGGGAAACCAAATTCGATTTCTGCTTCTTCGTCGAGTACAGAGCCAGGCAAACTAATAAACACCGGCCCCATGGGTGGGGTGCGGGCAATCTTTGCGGCACGTCGAATAATGCGTGGCAGATCTTCTAAGCGAGTCACCTCAAACGCCCATTTCACGAGTGGTGCGGCCATCGGCACGAGCGGCTCATACAGGAGTGGCTCTTGCAGTCCATAGCCCACTTCGTACTGACCCGCCGTGATCAACAAAGGCGAACCAGAAAACTTGGCGCTATAGATCGCCCCCATCGCATGGCCAAGTCCCGGCGCACAGTGCAAGTTACAAGCAACTAATTTATTCGTGGCGCGGGCAAAGCCATCGGCCATCCCAACTACGATCGACTCTTGCAAGCCCAGCACATAGGTCAGCTCAGGGAACTGCGGCACCGCTTCCATAATGGCAAGCTCCGTCGTACCCGGATTACCGAACATATGTGTCACGCCCTCATCCAGCAACAGCTTGATAAACGCCTGACGACCCGTCATTTTTTGAACAGCCATTTTGTTCTCCCTAGATTATTTTTATGTCTTGATGCTTGCCAATCCTACAGACCCGCAAGCGTTTGCATACGTACAGGATCCAGTCCTAATTTTTTAGCGGCGTCCAACATATCGGACCATGTGGTGGAATCGACCGGAATGCCATGCGCTAGGCGCTTGGCGCGTGACTCCCGCTCGGGCTCACCTGCAACACGTACGCCTTCATGGCCAGGCAAAGGCGGTGAGGTCTTCACCCACTCAATAAACGCCTTCATCTCGTGTTCAAACACGGAGCCATCCGCTAGCTTGGCAGGATCAAAGACGATAGACAGCATGCCGTTGACGACACGACGCTTGCCATCGGCTGGGGCGTGCGTGGTCATTCCACCCGCCAGCGCGCCACCGAGTAATTCGCAAATGAGTGCAAGACCAAAACCTTTATGATCGCCGAACGTGCACAACGCACCGAGCGGAGGCTTGACTGCGTAGACAGGATCGGTCGTGGGC
>JBILHV010000179.1:0-4392 GCA_044350305.1 Burkholderiaceae bacterium | reverse complement strand
GCGATTATTCAGGCTTGGCAGGCGACGAGTCTATGTGGCAGTACTTGTGGGATGCGGGCTTTGCGGCAGTCGCAAGCGATTCAGTCACCGTCGAAGCATGGCCTTTAGAACAAGGCAAACCTAGCCTGCACCTTGCCATTGCGCGCCTTGGTCTCGTCTTGGGCGAAATGTTTGATCTCGACGCGCTACGTGCTGCGGTGCACAAGCACAAACGAAACACATTTCTGTTTACCTCTAAGCCCTTAAACCTGCGCGGGGCGATTGGTTCGCCTCCAAACGCCATGGCTATTTTTTAATGACCGAGGGTCTCTTGAAGTGTATGCTTGTGCGCAAACAGCCTCAGTTAGTCGTATAGTTCATTCAATGTCAGCTGCTTGTGCCGTCTTCGTTTCTTTTTAAAAACTACATTTTTAGGAAAATCATGACTAATCGCCGTAACTTTCTCACGATCGCCGCGGCGTCCGTCGCCGCTCCATTTGTCGCTAATGCACAAACCGTCACAACGCTTCGCATGGGCCACGTCACTGCAGCGGGTTCAGTCTTTGATATGGGTGCTAAAAAATTCGCTGAACTGTTTGAACAAAAAACGAAAGGCACCGTCAAGGTTAATGTATTTCCTGGCGGCCAACTTGGCCAAGAACGCGAAGCCATGGAAGGTATGCCTTTAGGCATTGTCGATTTACATCTCTACGGCACATCAACCTTAACGGCCGTCGCGCCAGAAATTGGTGACTGTGATTTGCCTTTTCTCTACACCTCGAAAGCACACGCTGACAAGTGCCTTGAAAGTGCCATCGGTGATCACTGGCTGAAGCTTCTAGAGCCTCGCGGCATCATCGGCTTAGGTTGGGGCGCAGGCGGTTTTCGCTCTTGTTTGAACGCAAAAAAATCCATTTCGACCAAAGAGGGTTTCTCTGGCATGAAGTTTCGTGTGGCCGGGGGCCCAGTCTTCATCGGCATGTTTAAAGCGCTAGGGGCTAGCGCGATTCAAATGAACTGGGGCGAGGTCTATACCGCCGTGCAACAAGGCGTGATTGACGGCCTTGAATGTCCGCCTAACGTCATGTTGAGTTCTAAATTGAACGAGGTCGCAAAATTTGTCACCTTAGATGAACACACCTACTCTGCCTTAGTCTTTGGGATGTCGGCCCCTGCCTTCAGAAAATTGAATGCAGAGCAAAAAAAGGCGGCAACTGATTCAGGCGTACAAGCTGGTCGCTACATGCGTGATCTTGCTGCAAAGCTTGATGCTGACGCTTCAGCCGAATTGACTGCCAAAGGCGTCAAAGTCGACAAGATTGATAAAGCCCCCTTGATTGCTGCAATGGGTCCTGTCTACAAAGATCTCGCTAAGAATCAAAAGATTATTGATCAAATTCGAGCCATAAAAGTTTAACGCTGCAATGCTGATTGCTGCGCTAGTTGTTTCTTTTATCGCCTTCGTGGCCATTGGGATCCCCATTGCCTTCGCGATGGGGGCTGCCTCAGTCACCTTCTTGCTGCTCGAAGGTCGCCTACCGCTCGCACTGATCGCACAGCGATTGTTTGCGGGTATAGATTCATTTCCTTTGATGGCGGTGCCTTTCTTTATTTTCGCCGGACTCTTAATGGATTCCGGCGGAATTTCGGCCCGCTTAGTGACTCTCGCACGTGTATTAATTGGACATGTACGGGGCGGCCTCGCAATGGTTGTCATGCTTGCCGAAATGTTTTTCTCAGGAATTTCTGGCTCGACTACCGCTGATGTTTCAGCGATTGGTTCGACGATGATTCCGGCGATGCGACGTGCTGGGTACACACCTGAACGTGCCGCAGCCATTGTGGCGGCAGCCTCATCAATGGGTGTACTGATCCCACCATGCATCATGATGGTAGTGCTCGGTAGCCTCGTCAACATTTCAATCGGTCGATTATTTATCGCAGGATTTTTGCCTTCAGCGGTGATGGTAGTAGGTTTAATGGCCTTAATTACCTACCAGGCACGGCGAGGGATCTTGCCCCCGAGCGAGTTGCGGGCAACACGCAGTGCAATCTATGCCGCATTTAAAGACAGCGCACTCGCCTTGCTATTGCCCATCATCATTTTCGGTGGAATTTTGTTAGGGGTCGCAACTCCAACAGAAATTGCAGCGATCGGTGCCGTCTATGCGTTGGTCGTAAGTTTATTTATATATCGTGAAGTGTCTTGGCGCGATCTTTATGAGATCTGCGAGCAAACCATTATTTTGACGGGTGCCGCCCTCTTGCTCATCGGCTTGGCCATGACTTTTTCATGGATCTTAGCCAGCCAACAAACACCAGCGGCCGTTGCGCAGCTCATGTCGACTATTGGGGGTGGTTCAGTCGGTTTTCTATTACTCAGTATTGTTATCTTTTTAATTGCGGGCGTATTGTTAGAGGGCCTGCCCGCACTCATTATTTTGATGCCGATTCTTTTGCCTGTTGCAGAGCGAGTGGGCGTGGATCCCCTTCACTTCGGCATTCTCGCGATTGGTACGGTTGGCGTCGGAATTTTTTTACCGCCCATTGGAATTGGCTTGCTGTTGTCAGCTGGTATTGCCCGTTGCAGCATGCGCAGTGTGACTAAAGTGTTTATGCCTTACCTACTCGTACTGATTCTTTCCTTAGTCATCATTGCGTTAATACCAGAAATCACCCTGGTCTTGCCAAACCTCTTGATGGATTGATGATGCAAACTTTTACAAAAATAGCGGCTCTACTTTACCGCCTGACCAGTGTCATCACGATCATCGCACTCATCACGATGACCTTAATTGTTTGTGCAAATATTTTTGCACGCAGCGTCTTCAATGCTAGCTTCTCTTGGAGCGAAGAAGTAGCACGCTTTCTAATGATCTGGGCTGCCCTATGTGGTGCGGCCATGGCAGTACGCAGAGGGGCGCATTTCAGAATGGATTTATCCACACAGTTTGGCGTCTCGTTGAAATGGCTTGCCCAGTTACCCGCTTGCGCAGCGGTCGGCATCGGTATGCTCTTATTTTGGCAAGGTCTCATTCTTGTGGAGCTTGCCTCAATGCAACTCGCAACAGCCACTCAAATCCCAATGAGCGTGCCTTATCTATGTTTACCGGTCTCTGGTTTTTTAATGGTGATTTTTGGTATTGAGGCGTTACTGGGTTTGGGCCCAGTGAAACCTCTTCACGCCGAGACCTAACCTGTTGGCGATCGCTAAAAATTGAACTATGAATTGCTTCTAGTTTTGGTGGACTTGAGCTGCGTGAGGCCATGAAAGATTGCAGCGTTCAGGATAAAAACAACTAGTCTTGCAGATCTTCGTCTGTTATTTGTTATTGCCCGGCGGTTTCAATATCGAACTCAACAAGTAATTAGGGGACAAAAATGAGTGTTCGTATTTTTGCGGTTATTTTTCTTTTTGCACTGTCTTCGCTGTCGCCTGTTCGCGCACAACCTTTTCCTAATCAACCGATAAAAATTATTGTTGCCTTTGGGCCTGGTAGTGGAGGAGATCTCCTAGCGCGAATGTTGGCGAACCAACTTCAACCGGAACTAGGCACACCCATTGTGGTCGAAAATCGTGTCGGCGCGCTCGGTCAAATCGCCACGACCGCACTAGCCCGAGCAAAACCAGATGGCTACACCTTGGGTATGGGAAGCTCATCCACACATTCAACTAGTCAGTTTCTTACAAAAAACCTTCCGTACGATCCTTTGGCAGACTTCTCTGCTGTCGGTGGCCTAAATTCCTACACATTCATTTTGCTTGTCAATGCTGAATCAGGCATTACAACCCCTGAACAACTTGTTACAGCCATGAAGCGGAAGAACGGTGGCTTCACAGGTTATGGCAATGCATCGGGCCGGGTTGGTGCTGCTCACTTCAAAAAACTTGCAGGGTTGAACACATCAGAAATTGCATATAAAAGTTCTCCGGATGCCTTGGTAGATTTAAGTGCAGGTCGTGTTGATTATGTATTCACCGACGTTGGTTCCTCCAGGAGTTTTGTGGAATCAGGCAAACTTCGACCAATAGCAGTGATGTCTGACTCGCGCTCGTCTGTTCTGCCTAATCTTCCAGCAATTGGCGAGACTTATCCCGGGTTCAACTTTGACAACTGGGGTGGACTGATGGCACCAAAAGGTACGCCCATAGAGGTCATACAAGTACTCAATAGTGCTCTTCGCAAGGTGCTCGACAAACCCGATGTAAAAGCTCGCATGACCGCAATGGGTGTTGAGGTCAAGCCTTCATCACCTGAAGAGTTGACGGAGCTTGTCCGAAAGCAGCATAAAGCTTGGGGGGATGCAATAGCGGGGGCTGGCATAGAGGCTCAATAAACAAAAAATGGTGTACGTCGGTGACACCATTTATTCAGACAGCGCTCGTTTCAAAGACCTGGAGCCGAACCCGCA
>JBILHV010000178.1:0-4393 GCA_044350305.1 Burkholderiaceae bacterium | reverse complement strand
CACATTTTTTAATCGGAACCGCGTAGATAGCGACTCAGGCTCAGTCCGTCCGTATTAATTTCAGGCCGCTGGCCCATCACTTGGTCAGCAATCAGTTTGCTGGATCCACAGGCCATGGTCCATCCCAATGTGCCATGGCCGGTATTTAAGTACAGGTTACTGATCGCCGTGGGCCCAATAATTGGTGTGCTGTCCGGTGTCATCGGCCTGAGTCCAGTCCAAAAGCTGGCCTGCTTGAGATCGCCTCCAGGAAATAGATCGGTCACAACTTTTTCAAGGGTTTCCCTGCGTCTTGGGTTAAGACCTAAATCAAATCCTCCCAGTTCGGCCATGCCACCAACCCGTATGCGCTCATCAAAGCGGGTGACAGCGACTTTGTAGGTCTCGTCGAGCACGGTGGATTGCGGCGCGAGCGCTTCGTCGACGATGGGAATGGTGAGTGAGTAACCTTTGACGGGATAGACGGGGATGTTTAACCCAAGCCCCGACAAGAGATCTCGCGAGTAACTACCAAGCGCCACAACGTAACGGTCCGCTTGATAGATGTGTGTGCCCGCGCGTACTCCTGTGATCGAACCATTGGTATGAAGGATTTCGTCAATCTCTGCGTTGTAAACGAACTCAACGCCTAGTTCCTGCGTTAGTTCTGCAAGTTTTGTTGTAAACAGGTGGCAATCGCCGGTCTCATCACTGGGTAAGCGTAAGCCGCCAGCTAAAGGTACGCTGGCGTAGGCGAGTGCGGGTTCGGCAGATTTAAGTTCATCGTTAGAAAGCACTTCGTAAGGAACGCCAAGCTCTTTGAGCACGTCGATGTCGCGCCCAACGGCATCCATTTGCGCTTGGTTGCGAAATAGTTGCAAGGTGCCGCGCGTGCGCTGCTCGTATTCGATGCCCGTATCGTTTCTTAGCGCGTCGAGGCAATGCCGACTGTATTCAGCCACGCGCATCAGGCGCTCTTTGTTAATCGCATAGCGGGCGGCATTACACTGGGCCAACATGCTCGCCATCCATTGCAGTTGCCAAAGGCTGCCATCCAAGCGAATCGCCAGCGGGGCATGGCGTTGAAACATCCACTTCATTGCTTTGAGCGGGATCCCAGGAGCGGCCCAAGGTGTGGAGTAGCCAGGTGAGATCTGCCCCGCGTTGGCGAAACTTGTTTCGTTCGCAGCAGAGGGCTGGCGATCGATTACCGTGACTTGTGCACCCGCACGGGCCAGGTAATAAGCGGTGGTTGTGCCGATCACGCCTGCACCTAAAACGATAACTTTCATGGCATTTGTGCGCTTGAACAGTGAAAAATTAAAGTTTAAGACCATTAGTGCAGTGTTTTTTTTTGTTATTTTTCGGTTTGTTTTATGTATCCACTGTATTTGTTGCTTTTTGGGCATTTTTTTAGAGAAAACTGCAAAATCAGGGACTTATCAGTAGAAATGCCTGTTTTTTGTTTGACTCAAGCATGCTTCGCCTCTACACTCGAGTGGCAAGATTCTCAAGCGACGCGGTTTTTGTACCTAGGCTGTCGCCCTTAGTGGTAATCAGTGGTGTCTATCCCTTCCTTGATCATCTAGCACGTTGGGCGTTTTTGCCCTTTTTTTATCTATCAAGGAAGTTCGAAATGGCAACTGGTGTCGTGAAGTGGTTCAACGCTGAAAAAGGTTATGGTTTCATCATGCCTGATGGTGGCGGCAAAGATTTGTTCGCTCACTATTCTGAAATTCGTTCGAGCGGTTACAAGACTCTCGAAGAGAACCAGAAAGTCAGCTTTGAAATCGGTCAGGGCGCCAAAGGCCCGAGCGCAACTAATATTCAAGTGCTGTAATACTTAACCGATCGGTCTGCAATCTGCAGACGATTGGAAGTAGAAGCCCTGTGTCGCGAAAGTGATGCGGGGCTTTTTTATAACCTCTTACTGTGTGAGTGCATATGACAAGCTTGGCTAGTGTTCAAGAAATAATTTCCCGCCGATCGCAAAAGCTTGTGCAAGCTCCGGGCCCGAGTGCTGTGCAAATCGACACACTACTTAAGGCCGCGGTGTGTGCGCCCGATCATTCTGCATTGCGCGCGTGGCGCTTTGCACTTATTCATCGTGAGAACATTGATGCCTTCGCTGACCTCGCGATTGCAGCCACGCGTCGTTCGGGTCGAGAGGTGACGCCGCAGAAAGAACAGAACACGCGCAAGTGGTTGTCGACTGTGCCACTCTTGATTGGGATGGCCTACAAGATCTCACACAACAATGAAAAAGTCCCTGAGATTGAGCAAACCTTGTCGATGGGGGCCGCGGCCATGAACATACAGAACGCCGCACATATGATGGGGTTTTCTAGTTACTGGAGCACCGGTTTAGGCACTTATACCGACGAAGTGCCTGAAGCGCTTGGTTTCGATCCGCTTGACTATCGTTTCGTGGGTTTTTTGGCCATTGGCACGCCGATGAGTCCAGCTGTCCCTGCGCAGCGGCCGTTGCCTGAAACACTGACCACGACGTGGCGTCCTAACTGAGCGCACTAGTTAAAGCGCAGGCTCCTCAGGCGTAGGGCGTTAGCCACCACAAACACACTTGAGCAAGCCATCGCTCCTGCAGCAAATGCAGGGGAGAGTTGAATCCCAAAGCTGGGATATAAGACCCCCGCTGCAATCGGCACGAGGGCTGCGTTGTAAGCGAAAGCCCAAAAGAGATTCTGATGGATGTTTTTCAATGTTGCTCGCGAGAGCTTCATTGCATTGATGAGGCCGTTGAGGTTGTCGGAGATTAATACAACGCTCGCGGATTCAATGGCTACGTCTGTGCCGGTCCCGATCGCAATCCCTATATCAGCGGCCGCTAGGGCAGGGGCATCGTTAATACCATCGCCCACATAGGCGACGACCTGATTCGCCTGCTGCATGCGCTGCAAGCATTCGACCTTGCCTGCAGGCAATACACCTGCGTGAACCTCATCAATTCCAAGCGCGTCTGCGACGGCACGGGCTGTGAGTGGATGGTCTCCTGTGATCATCGCCGTCCGAATGCCTGCTGCGGTGATTGCCTGTATGGCTGACCGCGCCGTCGGTTTAATGGGATCGGCGAGGCCAGCGACAGCGACGAGCACACCATCAATCGCGATAAGAATCGGCGTTTTAGCAGAGAGTCCCCATTGATTCATGCGCTCTTGTTGGCTCAGTGGGCTGATGCCTTGCTCGGTCATGTATCGTGCTGAACCCGCGGACACCCAATGACCGTCCACCCGTGCCATGGCACCTGATCCCGTTTGCGTTTGGAACTCTTGTGCAATGGGTATGCTTAAGGCGCGCGCGCTCGCTGCCTGCACAAAGGCACGTGCGATGGGATGCTCAGAGTGCGACTGCATGGCTGCCGTCCAACTGAGCACCGTGTCGTAGGAATACGCTGGATCGATGATCTCAAACTCTGTGATCTCCGGCTTTCCAGCGGTTAAGGTTCCAGTTTTGTCGAAGGCGATCGTTGTGACGTCGGTTAAACGTTGCAAGGCGTCACCTTGTCTAAAGAGGATGCCTGCTTGGGCGGCACGACCAGTACCGACCATCACGGAAGTCGGAGTCGCTAAGCCCATTGCACAGGGGCAAGCAATAATCAACACTGCGACCGCAGATACCAGCGCGTGCGTGAAGCGTGGCTCGGGTCCAAGCACGACCCATATCAAAAATGTCAAGACGGCGCACAACAGAATGACTGGTACAAACCACGCGGTGATCTTATCCACGACGCCTTGAATCGGCAGCTTGGCACCTTGTGCCGTTTGTACCATCCGGATAATTTGTGCGAGTACCGTGTTTCGTCCCGTATGGGTCGCCCTGAAAGTAAAGCTGCGCGTTGTGTTTAGGGTGCCCCCCGTTACACGGTCGCCTGGTTTTTTTTCTGAAGCGATGGGCTCGCCTGTGATCATCGATTCGTCGATATAGGGGCTGCCTTCAGTGACAATCCCATCTGTCGCAAGCCGCTCCCCGGGGCGCACGAGTAGGTAGTCGCCGGGTTTAATCGTTTCGATTGAGCAATCTATAATTTCCGCGTTGGGCATCACGACGTGAGCAGTACGCGGCTGTAATCCGATCAGGTGTTGAATCGCATCGCCTGTTCGACCTTTGGCTCTTGCCTCAAGCCAGCGCCCTAGAAGAATCAGTGTGATGATGACTGCGGCAGCTTCAAAATAAACGAAACGCGCATTGACAGGCAGCCACTCGGGCACGATCGTGGCCACTAGTGAATACAGCCAAGCGCTGCCAGACCCTAGCGCGACCAGAGAGTTCATCTCTGGGGTGTGATGCCAGAGCGCAGGCAATCCCTTTATGAAAAAGCTGCGTCCCGGGCCAAGGATCACAAGTGTCGTCAGTAATGCCTGAACCCACCAACTAAGCTGCATGCCAATCGTGTGTT
>JBILHV010000176.1:0-4397 GCA_044350305.1 Burkholderiaceae bacterium | reverse complement strand
TACGCAGACCAACAGTACGCGCAAGCATTAGCGTGTAGCGCCGGCGCACGGACTTGCGCCCAAGCACCAAGAGGCCAGATGGTAGTGGTTCAGCCTTCACCCGCAGATCTCGCGACCATGCGGCGCTTGGCGATCCAAACAGCTCAGGAAAAATGGGCGACGCGTTGCACGGGATCGTGTGTGAGCGAATTCAATGCGACAGCGGGTAAGGCACTACGCATTGTTCTCAAGCAACCTTGAAGGTTTAAAGGTCGCTGGCCTGTAGATCCCACAATAGGTCAAAGCTGTGGCAAGCAAGCTCTGGCAGGCCAAGTTGCTTAGCAATCGTTGTGGCAGCCTTGGAAGCTGCGCTCAGCGTTGTGGCATCGATAATCAGGTACGGCTCCAACACACGCTGCGCAGTATTCTCTGACGGTAAGGGTGTCGACAGGTCAAGGTCAGGGACGAGTATCTTTGCACTCAAAACGCCCTCAGCTGCTTGTCCAAGCGTTTGGCACAACGAGAGCGCTTGCTTGGCGATGGCCAGCGAACTCAGACAAACTAAGGCAATGCCTGCTCCCGTTCCTGCTCCATAGGCAAGCGTCACGGCCGCAACCCGTCGCTGTGTATTGCGCATCTGAGAAAAATTTCGCACGGACCATTCGGTTTGTTTGGTGAAGGCTTGTCGATAGCTCTCTGACGTAAAGACGTTTAGGCTATCCGTGCGGTAGAGCGCCAAATAGGGCCGAGGGCAGGTCTTAGAGTGGTAGCGCCGCGACCATTTAAAACCGGGGATTGCCGCACGCTCTTGCATATGTTCCGTGTCATACCAGCGATTGAAATCCTGTGCATGGGCGGGATCAACATCGGTCCAGATAAACAACTCGCCCATTGCGTCTTTGGTTTGTTGGATACTGCTGTGGTGTGACATAAGTGTCCTTCTGTAGTGAACAATACCAGGCCCTTAGCCTCTGGCTCGGATAATTTTTCTGACTTGCGGCACATGCCGAATCGAGCGAAACACTTGTGCAAGGTGTCGTCGACTATCGACTTGAACCGTGAGATTCAGAACAACAGTAGAAGCTGCGTCGTCGTGCATGGTGACATGAATGATGTTGGAGTCGGCCTGGGCGACTTCTGCTGCGATACGACTGAGCACGCCGCGCTCATTGAGTGCAA
Source organism: Burkholderiaceae bacterium (assembly GCA_044350305.1). GTDB lineage: Bacteria > Pseudomonadota > Gammaproteobacteria > Burkholderiales > Burkholderiaceae_B > Zwartia. The sequence continues at coordinate 3,239 of JBILHV010000176.1, read as the reverse complement.
TGATTTCGATACGTGCCGAAAAATGTTTGGCGGTGTCGGAGTCCCAGGCAATGTCAATCCAGCGGTCTGGCTCTTTCGACCGTGCGCGCAGTGCGACGGGGCATTCTGCCGTATGTACGACCAAGCCGTGCCCAACACGGATCCCTGCAATAATCTCATCGCCGGGCAATGGCCCACAGCATGGCGCGAGCTGCACCCCTTGCCCTTCGTGCCCGTGTATGAGGATCGGAGTCGTACGGGCAGCTGCGATCTCATCCTCGGCTGCCGCCGTCGTTGCAATAAGAGGGTGGTCTGGCGCAAAGCGTCGGGCGACGACTGCTGCCAGCCGCTTGCCCAGGCCGATATCCGCCAAGATTTCGTCGCGAGACTGCGCGCCGCTTGAGCGGGCAAGCTTTTCCCATATCGGATCTTTTGTGTCGGGCAGTTCGAGCTGCAGATCACGCAAGGCTTGCGCAAGCATTCTCTCGCCGAAAGCAACGGATTCGTCATATTGCACGGTACGTAAGTAATGCCGAATCTCTGAGCGGGCGCGCCCGGTACGCGCATAGTTCAGCCATTGCGCGCTTGGTCGCGCCTCTGGTGCGGTGCTGATGCTTACGGTATCACCGCTCGAAAGCTCGGTGCGCAACGGAACCTCTTCGCCATTTACCAAACAACCAATCGCGTGATTGCCGACGTCGGTATGTATGGAGTAGGCGTAGTCGACTGGCGTCGCGCCACGGGGTAAGGAAACAATCTTTCCCTTTGGCGTGAAGACATAGACGGCATCAGGGAAAAGATCGACTTTGACGTGTTCTAAAAATTCGGTCGAGTCCCCAGTTTGACTTTGAATGTCCAGCAGTGACTGGAGTGACTGACTCGTCCTTTTCTGAATATCTTGCAAACTTGATGAGTCCGACTTGTAAAGCCAATGGGCGGCCACGCCTTCTTCAGCCACTTGATGCATATCCTGCGTACGAAATTGAAACTCGATGGGCGTTCCATAAGGGCCCACTAAGGTCGTGTGCAGGGATTGATAGCCGTTCGCTTTGGGAATAGCAATGTAGTCTTTGAACTTACCCGGCACAGGTCGGTACAGTTGATGCAAGATGCCCATCGCGAGATAGCATTCAGGTAGTGTGCGGACGATGACTCGAAAGCCGTAGATATCTAAAACACTCGATAGCGATTTTTTTTGCTGGACCATCTTGTGATAGATGCCGTACAAGGTTTTCTCTCGTCCGGTCACTTCACTCTCGATGCCCGCTGCAGGTAGCTCGGCTCTAACGTGCTCATCGATTTTGGTCAGTACTTCTCTGCGATTGCCACGAGCAGCTAGGACCGCTTTCTCAAGCACTTGATAGCGATTCGGGAAAATAGCCATGAAGCAAAGATCTTGCAGTTCACGATATAAGGCGTTCAGACCCAATCGATGCGCAATCGGTGCGTAGATCTCTAGCGTTTCTCGCGCGATCCGTCTGCGTTTTTCAGACAGTACCGCATCGAGCGTGCGCATATTGTGCAAACGGTCAGCCAGCTTAATCAGGATGACGCGGATGTCGCGCGCCATGGCGAGTAGCATCTTGCGAAAGCTCTCGGCCTGCTGCTGTGCTTTGCTCTCAAACTCGAGACGATCAAGCTTGGATAAGCCGTCAACGAGCTCTGCGACCTCATCACCAAATTTCTCAAGGAGCTCTTGCTTTGAGATGTCCTGGTCTTCCATGACATCGTGCAGGAGCGCAGCGCGGATAGCGTTAACGTCAAGTTTCCACCCGGCACAGATTTCTGCGACCGAAATTGGATGGCTGATGTAAGGCGACCCGCTAGAACGAAACTGGCCTAGGTGTGCCTGATCGGAGAAGCGGTAAGCGTCGCGAACGAGCGAGATGTCTTTCGGATCGAGATAACCGTCCAGCAAGAGCTGAAGCGAAGCCATTGAGGCAATCGCAGGCTCTGTAGCGGTACTGATTGGGGTCGCGGCACCAGAGACGGTACCGAGTGCTGCGACGGGCTGATTGCGACGGGTCAGGCGTGAACCCACCCGCAGGGCGGCCAGTAACCCGGTTGACGCATATCGTAAGCCGGGAAAGGCCATGCTTGCCTTGTGTTAGGTAGGAACCTTGCGCAGCATTTCGATGCCGGTCAGGCCAGCCGATATCTCGCGCAAAGCGGTCACGCAGGGCTTGTCTTTGGTCTCAAGGCGGGCGGCATGGCCTTGAGACAATTCGCGCGCGCGGTAGGTTGCAGCCAGCGTAAGCTTGAAGCGATTTGGGATGTGATCGAGGCAATCGTCAACTGTGATGCGGGCCATGGAATTCCTGTTTGAAGTAAAGGTAATGCGAGTTTGACTTCGAGCTTACTTGCTTGTCGGCAAGCGCAGTTGTTCGAACAACGCGGTGTGCCGTGCTTGTTGCGAATCGTAACGCAAACGATTTGTGCGAATGATTTCGCCCAGTTGCGTTAACGCTACGCTAAAGTCTTGATTAATAATAACATATTCAAACTCCGGCGCGTGAGAAATCTCTTCGGCTGCGGCCTGAATGCGCCGCTCGATGACCTCAAGAGTATCTTGACCTCGGCCGGTAAGACGCTGACGAAGCGTCTCGATGGAGGGAGGCAAAATAAAAATGCCGATTGACGCGGGGTACAGCTTTTTAACTTGTCGCGCGCCTTGCCAGTCGATTTCAAGCAATACGTCCTGCCCACGTCCGAGCGCGGCGTCGATATGGTCGCGTGGCGTACCGTAGTAGTTCCCGTGGACATGTGCCCATTCCAGCAAGCGATCGTTATGACGCAGTGCGTCAAAGTCAGCGTGCGTGACAAACCGATAATCTTTACCGTCTTCTTCGCCCGAGCGAGGTGGGCGGGTGGTGCAAGAGACAGACAGCCAAAGTGCGTTGTCCTGCGCTAGCAGGGCGTTGACCAAGCTGGATTTTCCAGCGCCGCTAGGCGCCACGACCATAAAAACGTTTCCGACGACCGAGGACATGGGTGACAATGGCAAAATAGAACAAAGCAAAAGCATAGCAGAGTCGCTAGAATCGGCTCTCGTGGCTGTAGTTATTTTTGAACTCGACAAAGGATGGACCCCACATGAGTAGTCAGCATCTCATCTCCCCGGAAGCCCTGCAGAAGTTGCTGGCGAGCGACCCCGCATCAGTACTCGTTTGTGATTGCCGCTATGACCTAGTGGATGCCGACCTGGGACGTCGGGCCTATGAAGCTTCGCACATTCCAGGCGCAGTGTTTGTGGACCTGGG